>JBBQQS010000232.1:0-8121 GCA_038215525.1 Bryobacterales bacterium | reverse complement strand
GCGCTCGCCGATTGTCTCGATCGCCAAGCCTTCAAAGAAGGCGACATTATCTTAGTGGTTGGTTTTGGCGCGGGCCTCACGTGGGCCGGCTTTTTGATGCAGTGGTAAGTGCCCTTTTCATGAGTTATCTCGACAGTCTCGAAAACAACCTCAAAGCGCTCGAAAACCAAGCCGAGCGTGACCCCACCGAAGTACGCCGTCGTCAGGAAGCCCGCGCAGCCGACCGCGCCGCCGCCGTCGCCGCTGAGCCTTTTGTAAAAGAGTTACGTGAAGGTGAATTTACTCGCACCATGCTCGGCCACTGTGCCGTACTTGGCTATAGCTTACGTACGAAAATTCGCCCGCTCTGGCTCGGTAACGTCCTCCGGCTGGAAGCCCGCGAAAAACAACTCGACTTTGAACCTTCCGCCGAAGGCGTCCAGCTTGTTTTCCGGGAAAATGGCGAAGTTATCGGCCGCGAGCCGGTCGACTTATCGCAGCCTTCCGAGCCCCTCGCCAAGCGCTGGCTCGGCCTCGATTCGTAATTTACTTCCGTTAATTCGCTGATTCCCTCCGTTGCCCTTGACAAGGTCTATCCCGCTCGCACATCGTACTAAGGGACAACGCATCCACTTAGAATTTGCCGTTGCCGCTGAAAGAGAGGAAATCTCGCTTGAGACCTCTACCTGCGATATTTACCTGCCTGGTCGGTACAGCCATCATGGCTCTTATATGCCGTGGCCTGCACTCGGAAGCTATTGCCGCCGGCCTGCGAACGCCCATCCAACAATCCTTGGCTGCTGCCTCGCTCACGGGTCAGACGGTGGAGGTCGAAGGGCAAGGGGTCACCCTCCGCGGCGTTGTCGACAGCGAAGATGCGAAGGTCCGCGCCGGTAGAATTGCCGCTGACCAGTGGGGCACTTACCAGGTCGTCAACTTACTCGAAGTTCGCGCCGCTGCCGCTACGCCTGCGCCGCCTCCCGTGGCGTCGCTCAATTGCCAGGCCGAATTCGCCGGTATCCTCAAAGCCGAACAACCCCTCTTCGCCACCGGCAGCAGCGTCCTTTCGCCCTCCAGTTACCCCTTGCTCGACCGCATCGCGAAAGCCGCCGGCCAATGCCCCGCCGCCGAGTTTGTCGTCGGTGGACACACCGATTCCAGCGGCCCCCTCGCTATCAACCTCGACCTCAGCCAGGCCCGCGCCGCCTCCGTCGTCGCTTACCTCAGCACCCAAGGCCTCACCGCCCAGCGCATCGAAGCCCAAGGCTTCGGCCCCAACCAGCCCGTGGCGGATAACACCTCCGAAGCAGGCATGCAAAAGAATCGTCGGATCGAAATCAAAGTGAAAGGGCTCTAACTTCCATGGGCTTTCTGAGTTATTTACTGATGCACGTTTGGCTTTGCCTGTTGGCGGCCGCCCTCCTCGGTGGGTTCTTGGTGTGGTTGGTTTCTAAGTTCTTTGCCAACAACCTGCGCGAAGAGCTCGAAACTCTTTGGGGCGGAAGAGTGCGCAACGCCGAAGCCCGCGCGGGCGCACTGGGCGCGGACCTGATCCGCGTCGAAGGCAAGCTCCCGGCCTTTGAAGCCCAAATCAGCGACTGGAAAACCAAGTTCGCCGCTCTCGAAGCCGAAAAGGTCACGCTGGCGGCCGGCCTCGCCGCCGCCCAGGGCAAGATCCCCGGCTTTGAGACCGAGATCGGTAGTTGGCAGAGCAAGTTCGCCGCCCTCGAAGCCGAAAAGTCGAAGTTGCTGGCCGGCTTGGCCATGGCCGAAGGCAAACTTCCAGGCCTTGAAGCTCAGATCGGCGATGGGAAGGCCAAATTCGCCGCCCTCGAAGGCGAAAAGGTAAAGCTGGCCGCCAGCCTCTTAACGGCGGAAGGCCACTTGGGCGATTGGCAGACCAAGTTCTCGACGCTTGAAAGTGAGAAGTCCGGCCTAACCGGCAAGCTCTCCAGCTTGGTAAGCGAGCACCAGACCGGTATCGCCGCTGCGGCCGCCGCCGCTACCGCCGCCGGTGTCGCCGCCACCGCCAAATTCGCCGCGCTCGAAGACCAGAAGCGCGAACTCGAATCCCGCCTCGATCAAACCCGCAAAGCCCACGCCGACCAGAACTCCACCCAGGAAGCCCGCCTCGACGGCTTCGCCACCCAAGTCGCCGAACTCACCCAGGAGCGCGACCACAACTCGGTCCACATTCATGCCCTCACCACCGAAATCGCCGCCGCCGAACACACCGCCAGCCAGCACTCGCTCCAACTCCAGCAAGTCGCCCAGGAACGCGACCAGTATAGCCTCCGCGTCCGCGGCCTCAGTGACGAACTCGCCGGGGCCCGCCAAATTACTGCCCGCCAAACCGGCGCTCCCCTCGCCATGGCCGCCGCCGCCAGTGCCGCCGCCCCCGCAACTGTCGCTCCTCCTGTCTCCGGCGAATGGCAGCCCAAGTATCAAGACCTCGAAGCCCGGTTCCGCTCCTTCGTCATCAGCCAGCAGAAGGAAGGCTACGGCGACATCGAACGCATCGAAGGCATCGGCCCGGTGTTTGGCCAGAAGCTCCGGCAAGCCGGCCTCGCCTGGGTGAAGACCCTGCTCGCAGAAGGCGGTAGCGCCGCTGGCCGCAAAGCCATCGTCGAAGCCACCGGCCTTAACTCCGCCGACATTCTCAAATGGGTGAACGCCGCCGACCTGCTCCGCATCGAAGGCGTCACCCCGGATTGGGCCGAAATACTCGAAGTCGCCGGCGTCGACACCATGAAGGAGCTTCGCAACCGCGTCCCCGCCAATCTCCACCAGAAGATGGTCGAGACCCGCGCCGAAAATCCCCGCCAGTTCCATAGCGACGCCCCCAGCCTGGAGCAAATCCAAGCCTGGATTGCCGCCGCCAAAACCATGGAACCCGCCGTCACCCACTAGCGGTGCCCTGGGCTGACGCTCAACACCCCCAGCACTTCCCTGAATCCTCCCGCTTGCCCGTTAATCTAAGACTGTAGTAGTCTGGTATCTGAACTAGGAGATCATCGTCAATGTTGCAACTCACCGAAAAAGCTGTCGAAAAAGTACACGAAATCTTGAGTGCCCAGGAACCCAAGCCCGCCGGCCTACGGATTGCCGTCGTCGGTGGCGGCTGTTCTGGCTTTAGCTACTCCATGGCTTTCGAGAATGCCCCCGGGATGCTCGATAAGACCTACCGCTTCGGCGACCTCGCCGTCTATGTTGACCAAGCCAGCCTTCTTTACCTCGATGGCGCCGAAGTCGACTACGTCGAAAACCTGGAAGGTGCCGGTTTCAAGTTCGGTAACCCCCAAGTCAAATCCACCTGTGGCTGTGGTAGCTCCTTTAGTGTATAAGATTAACCAGTTTTAACCTTCATTCCGCAAGCACCCTGAGCCTCCGCCTTTTCGGGCGGAGGCTTTTGTTTTGTGACTCCGCCGTCATCTTCTCGAGATGAATCGTTGATTTTCTATACACCTGTCTCGGATCCCCTGCACGTTGGCGGTGACTACGAGGTTCCGGTGTGGGGTACTAGCTCCCTTCACAGTACTAAATGAAATAAGATGGATATCCCGATGAAGTGGAATGGCTTACACTCCAACGGGGTATTACGGAATAAGTGTTGACTCTGGTGGTGGTGCGTGATAAATTTGCCTTGAGCCGGAATCTGTCGCCGGTTCGATTTACACTTTTTGTCCGGAGGATTCTATCTTGCGCTCTCTCTCAATTTTCACTCTCTTGGTTGCGTCGGCGAGCTTCGCCAGCGCTACCACCATCACCATCACCTGCGGCAGCGTCCAGTCCATCAACGGTCCCATTGACGGTGCTGCTGGCAGCATCACCACTCCCACGGATGTTACCTGCGCCGCGCAGGATTTCGGCTCAGGCTTCAACATCACCAATGTCTCTTTGGGATTCGCTGGTTCGTTCTCTGATCCGTTCCCTAGCACCTCTTCCCAGGTCGGCTTCGCCGGCACCGCCAGCGGAGGTTTGGTGGGTAACTTCGGAACTTTCTTTACCGGAACTGACGGCTTGTCCGGCAACACTGGCTTCCAGAACAACCTTTTGGCGGCCACTCCCGGCACCCAGACCTTCGCAGCGATCAACGTCAGCGTGGTTACCACTTCCCCCGGTGCCACGATTCCGAACAGCGGCGGCTACTCGGTGTTTGCTAACTACACGTACGAATCGAACGATGTGATTCCTGAGCCCTCCACCCTCGCCCTCGTGGGCGGTGTGTTGGTTCTCGCCGGCATCCGCAAGTTCCGCAGCTAGTCCAGTAGTATTCATAAAAAGGGCCGGGGGTTTTCCCCCGGCCCTTTTTTCTTTTTATTTGAAATTTATCAACTTAAATTAAGACAGCCGCCGTAGTCAGCTCAGAACCTTCGTTTGCCGATAGGGCCGGAGAAAGAATCTCCGGCCCTATCTTTTTGCCGCTTCAACCTTTCCAGTCCGTCAGGAAGTTCCTGGCAAACCATTCATAAGAAAGCCTAAAACCCTCATTAGTACCCAGCTTCTCCCGATGGTACGGCCCCCGTAGAACGCCCGCATCCGGCGTTCTGGTCCGGTCTTTGATCCAGTACTATCGCGGGTTGTCCGCTCAAAATCAGCATGATAACTTCGCTTCAGGTGAACCGGTCGTATCTGTCGCCAGGTTCAACCAAAAATTTCCGGAGGTCATTTTCATGCGTAATTTTTCGATCGCATTCTCTCTTTTAGTAGCGTCTGCCTCGTTCGCGAACGCGAGCGTCATTCAGATCGCTTGCGGCTCGGTTCAGAGCGTCAACAACGGCGTTCTCACGGCCAACACGTCCGTTACCTGCGCTGCCCAGAACTTCGGCGGGGGCACCAACATCACTAACGTCTTCCTCAGTTTCGCCGGATCCTTCTCCGATCCGCTTCCCACTCCCGACAAGCAGCTCACCTTCAGCGGCAGCAGCACACTGGGCGCGTTCGGTCCGTTCACCACCGCCTTGAGCGGCCTCTCGGGCAATACCGGTTTCATCATGAATCTTAACAGCACCAACCCGAACACCGCGGGCTTCGGCCCCCTTGAAGTGAACGTAACCACCATGTCCACCGGCGGCGCGATCCCCAACAGCGGTGGCTACTCCGTCTTCGCCACCTACACCTACGAAGTGCCCAACCCCATTCCGGAGCCCTCCACCCTCGCCCTCGTGGGCGGTGTGTTGGTTCTCGCGGGCATCCGCAAGTACCGCAGCTAAGTCTTCCGAAAGGTCGAACACTCGGGCCGGGGCGAAAGCCCCGGCCCTTTTTAGTCATTGGAGGTATTATGGTGATATGACGGTCGATACTGTCTTCGAGGTGCTGGTGGACAACCTTCTTGGTGCTATGCGGCGTTTGCACGACGCCCTGTCCGGCGCGGGCATTCCCTACGAGGTCGTGGGCGGGATGGCAGTTTTCCTCCATGTCGAGCGCGTCGACCCGGAGCTAGCCCGTCTCACTCGGGACGTAGACGTAAGTGTACGCCGTGTCGACTTGGAACGGATCTGTGCCGCCGTCGCTCCCCATGGCTTGGTTTATCGGCGTGTCGTTGGAGTCGAGATGCTGGTGGACAAGGTCGAGCCGAAGGCCAGCAAGGCCATTCACCTTCTGATGGCCGGTGAAAAGGTCCGCCCCGATAGCCCCGAGCCGACGCCGGAACTCGGTACCGGCGAAATGATCATGGGCGCCAGGATCACGTCGATTGACCACTTGCTGACCATGAAGCTCACCAGCTTCCGCTTGAAGGACCAAGTGCACATTCAGGATCTGGATGGCGCCGGGCTGATCACGCTGAGTATGGAAGCGGCTCTCTCGCCGCTCTTGCGAGAGCGGTTGGCCCAGGTAAGAGCCTCAGAATAAGCGATTTAACGGGGTGAGGCAGACGGTGATGCTGGGAATTCCCGGTAGCCCGATTCCATACCGTAGACCCGGACGGTCCGCCGGACGGGCACTGGAGCCGGAGTGGGCGAGGGCAATACCACGGGAGCCGGGGGGCGTTGTTCGGCGACTACGGCAAGTGGCAGACCCTGCTTAAAGGCCGCCTGCAGATTCTCCATGCTGCCACGCATCTGGATCCGCACGCTGGAGCCATTGGGGTGTATTTCCAAGGCCTTGGCCATCTCCGCCCAGCTCTTCTGGCCTTCGGGCGTCTTCTGCATGTCGGCCTCGAAGCGCCGGTAAAGGCTCATCAGCTGATCGGCGGCGGCTTTCGAGCGCAGGTTGAGCCCCAAGTCCATCGATAGCTCGTCGCGGAAGGCGACGCCCATCGAAAAGGAGCGTAAGTTGTCGAAGATATTCTCAATCTCGGACAGCACGCCTTGATTTTTCATCGAGCCCCGCGGCTTCATCGCGTAGACCGGGGCGGGCGAGCCCACCATCCAGAAGTCATTGGCTGCCGCCAGTTCCTTAGCCCGGCCGATGACGGGGCTCTCCAAGGCGTCGTCGCCCTTGAGGCGCTGGGCGGCCCCGCGCATCGACTCTTCGTCGCCGAGGATGATCGTCCGCCGATCGACCAGATGGGCTACCACCTTGGGCTGGCCCGCAAAAAGCTGCATCATGGCGCCGTTGTCGAAGTTGCCGCGGAGTAAGATGACGCCCATGGGCTCGCCAGAAGGGCGGCCTTTCACGTACTTGCTGCGCACGGAGACGTAGATCTCCTCGACGTCTTCAAGCATCCGCAGGCGGTCACGATTCATGCCTCCCAAGCCGCCTAAGGCTTCGCGCAAAGGCGCCCCAGCCGAGGAGGTGACCAGGCTTTTCAGGTTGAAGCCCATCAGCATGTCCGCCGAAGGATGGGCAAATCGCCAATCCACCTGAGCCGATAGGACGCCGGAAACCAGCAGCAAGGACGAGAGAATGCGCAGCATATTTCCACCTTACGTGCCCCCGTGGCCGAAGCCTATCGGGCGAAGACCTTAAAGCGCGTAGATTCGGTAAACTAGAACGATGAAGGCCTCTGAAGTGCGGCGCTCCGTTTGCGCGCTCGATTGCCCCGATGCCTGCGCCATGTTGGTGCACATTGAGGATGGGCGCGCCACCAAGGTGGAAGGGGATCCCGATCATCCCGTCACCCGAGGCTTCCTTTGCGGGAAGGTGGCGCAGTATTTGGAGCGCGAGTATCACCCGGAACGCTTGCAGTATCCGCTGCGCCGGGTGGGCAAAAAAGGGGAGGGCCGCTTCGAACGGATCAGTTGGGAGACGGCGCTCGACACGATTGCCCATCGGCTGCAGGCGACAGTGGCTCAGTATGGCTCCGAGAGTATTCTGCCTTATAGCTACGGCGGCAATATGGGCTTCCTGAACGGTGGCAGTATGGACCGCCGCTTCTTCCATCGCCTGGGCGCTTCCCGGCTCGACCGGACGATCTGCGCCACCGCCGGCGCGACGGCGCTAATGGAAGCGCTGGGGGCGAAGACCGGCACGGAGCCCGAGCAGTTCGTCCACGCGAAGCTGATTCTGGTGTGGGGCGCCAACGTCCATGGGACCAGCATTCATCTATGGCCCTTTATTGTGGAGGCCCGTCGCCGGGGTGCCAAGCTGATTACGATCGACCCGGTGCTCACGAAGACCGCCGAACTGGCCGACCAGCACTTGTTCATCAACCCGGGCACTGACTTGGCGCTGGCGCTGGGCCTGATGCACGTGATCCTCGCCGAAGGGCTGGAGGATAAGGAGTATATCGCGCGGCACACCGCCGGTATCGTTGAGCTGACGGCCCTGGCTCAGGAGTATCCGCCCGATCGAGTGGCCGAACTGACCGGCATTGCCGCGGCGGACATCATCCAACTGGCGCGCGACTATGCCACCACCCGCCCGGCCGTGATTCGGGCGAACTATGGCCTGCAACGCAGCGAACGCGGGGGCCGGGCGATGCAGGCGATCGCTTGCCTGCCGGCGCTCACCGGCTCCTGGAAAGACGTCGGCGGCGGCTTCTGCCTGTCGACTTCGGGGGGCTTTACGGTGGACCGGGCGGCGCTCGAACGGATTGACCTGGAGCCCCATTCGACGCGCCTGGTGAACATGTCGCTGCTGGGCGAGGTGTTGGCTGGGAAGAGTGTCCACGCGATGGTGGTTTATAACTCGAACCCCGCGGCGGTGGCGCCGAATACGAACCGGGTTCGCGAAGGGCTGTTGCGGGAGGATCTCTTT
>JBBQQS010000231.1:0-8130 GCA_038215525.1 Bryobacterales bacterium | reverse complement strand
CCTTGGCTTCGGAGCGGTCGGCAAACATCTCCATCACGGTGCTGACGGAGTTCCGCAACGAGAACTGGATGTGCTCGAAGGAGAGGCGGCCGGCTTCGATCTTCGAGAAGTCCAAAATGTCGTTGATCAGGCCCAGCAGGAAGTCGGCTTGGCCGCGCACGGTTTCGGCGTTCTCGCGCTGCTCCTCCGAGAGACGGCTGTCGAGCAGCAACTGCGTCATGCCAATGACGGCGTTCATGGGCGTCCGGATCTCGTGGCTGACGTTGGCGAGAAACTCGCTCTTGAGCCGCGAGGCTTCTAGTGCTTCGTCGCGGGTGCGCTCGAGTTGCTTGGCCTGCTCCTCCAGCCGGCCGCGGGTCTCTTCGAGTTCGCGGGTGTATTCGCGCAATCTCTCCTCGGTCACCTTCATCGCGGTGACGTCCGTCACCGTTCCTTCGAGGTATAGCACCTTGCCGTGGTCGTCTTTCACGGCCCGGGAGTGGTTCAGCACCACCAGTAAACCGCCGTCGCTTCGACGCAGCGACACCTCCTGATTCGTCACTTCGCCTTCGCGGTGCACGCGGTCCAGCAAGGCGCGCCGCTGCTCGACGTCCGCAAACGGATCCGCCGCGCTGCTGCGCATTTCGGCCAAAGATTCGTAGCCCAGCATCTTGACGAGCGAGGGGTTCGCTTCCAAAATCTGCCCTTCCGCCGTGGCGCGGTAAACACCTTCGAGGACGCTGTCGAAGAGCGTCCGGAAACGGGCCTCGGTCTTGCGCACGGTATCCGCCGAACGCTTGCGCTCCGAGATATCGCGAATCACCACCAGGACGGCCGGTTTATCGTCGAGCCGGAAGGAGGTGGCGACGAAGTCGACGTCGAACGTCTGGCCGTCGGCCCGCATCATGCGCTGTTCCATCAGCGGCGTGTGCTGCTGATTCTCCTGGAATTGCTCCCAGTTGCGCCAGGCCACCCAGTGGTCGTCCGGATGCATGAGGTCCAGAATGCTTTTGCCCACCAGCCGCTCGGGCGTTTCCTCGCGCATCAGGCGCGCGAAAGCCCCATTGCCGAAGATGATCTTTCCGCCGCGATGGACTACCACGGCGTCCGGCAGCAATTCCACCAGCTTGCGGTAACGATCCTCACTCTCTTCGAGCGCCCCTTCGACGCGCTTCTTGTCGGCCACCCGCAGATGGTGAATACGGAGCAGCAGGGCCGGAAATCCGGCGAAAAGGCAACACAGAATCAACTGATTCTTCACGCTTAACCAGGTTTCGGCCACTTGGCGGGCAATTTGCGATTGCCGGCCCCAGATCTGGTCCACCGACGCGTGAATCTCGCTGCGAGCGGTGCCCCCCACGGTCTGCAGTTGTTCAGCGGCCTCTACCCGCGCCGCTTCCGAACCCGCCATTGCCAGATGAATGCCCCAGATGGTGTTCACTTGCCTCTCGACGCTTGTGAGCAGTGGGCCCAGTTCCTTGTCGCCTTGCGCGCGCTTGCTGAGCGTTTCCACCTGGCCCCGGTAGGTGGACTCGGCCTGAATCCAGCTAACTTTCTCCGCTTTTGGCCGCAAGGCCGCCATCTGCAAGTCCCAAATCGAGCGCTCCAGGTCCTTCAAGCCGGCAATCCAGCCTCCGTGGTGGTCGAACTCCGTTTGGAGCGCGGTTACCCGCCCAATCAGATTGCCCACCGAGAGAATCCCAAATAAAGCCACGCCGAGCGTGATCCAATTCCAGGCCGAAGAGGTAAGTATCTTACGCATAGCAAGGTCCTAAGTGAAATTCCTTAGTACGGACTATCGTCAGGGTATAGGCAAAAGTTAATGGCGCGAGGTGATGAAAGTTTCTACACTTCAGCGGCGAATGTCGACGCGGCGCAGAGCAGTAGCGCGCCCGGAGGCCTCGTCGATGTCGATCAGGATCCCGTGCAGCTCCACCATCTCTTTGGCGGGTTCAAAACGAACCGGCAGCGAGGTTTGGAACTTGCGCAGGACCGCCTCTTTTTCGACCCCAATGACGGAGTCGTAGGGGCCGGTCATGCCGCAATCGGTCTGGTAGGCCGTGCCTTTGGGCAAAATGCGGGTGTCGGCGGTGGGGATGTGGGTATGCGTCCCCACCACGGCGGAGACGCGCCCATCCAAATGCCAGCCCATGGCCACCTTTTCGCTGGTCGCCTCGGCGTGGAAATCGACGAAACGAACCCGGACGCTGTCGTCGATGCCGGCCAGCAGTTCGTCGGCCTTGCGGAACGGACAATCGGTGGGGGCCATGTTGACGCGGCCCTGTAGATTCATCACCACGCAGGCGATGCCGCTGCGGCTGCGGATATGGTGAATACCTTTCCCCGGCAGGTCCGGCGCGTAGTTGGCGGGGCGTAGCAGGCGCGGCTCGCGGTTCAGGTAGTCGTAGATTTCGCGCTTATCCCAAACGTGGTTGCCAGTGGTGATGACGTCGACGCCCACGCCAAAGAGCTCTTCGGCGATGTTCGGGTTGATGCCGAAACCGCCGGCGGAATTCTCGCCATTGGCGATCACCAGGTCCACTTTTTCTTCGGTAATAATTCGTTGGCAATGCTCCCCGACGATGGAACGGCCCGCGGACGCAAAAATGTCACCGATGAAAAAGATACGCATTTACGAGGAACACAGGAGAAAGAGGGAGTGTATCCACACGAGCCGATTCCCACCTCCGTCATTGACCCCTAACATCTGAGGGGGGGACCCCCCGCGCGCCTTCAGGCTTCTCCGTCGTCAACCGAGGTTAACGGGAGCATGCACACCAGCACTATGCTCGAGTCGGATCCCATGACATTGACTATAGGATCAATTTATTAGAGGCTTCTGCGAACTCAGCAGACCCACTCCCAAGCCCATTCTAGCCTGAGTTGTGCATTTTCCGATCCGCTTTTTTTATTCGCCGTTCCGGCTGCTATCCTGATGTCTTATGGTCGCCACCTATCACGGACTCGAACACACCGCCATCGCCTCGCCCAACCCGAAGGCCCTCGCCGATTGGTACGTCGCCCACCTGGGTTTTCATATCAATTTCAGCTACGACGTCTTCTTCTTCGTCAAAGCGCCCAACGGCTCCATGCTGGAGATCATTCCGAGCGAAGGCGACGCGGTCGAAAACAAGATGAAGACCCGCGGCATCCGCCACCTGGCCATCGCGCTGGACGACTTCGATGCCGGCTACGCGGACCTGCAGAGCAAAGGCGTAAAGTTCCTCGCCGCACCTTATGAGAACCAAGGCAACCGGCTAGTCTTCTTTGAGGACCTGGACGGCAACATCCTGCACTTGATCGCTCGTGAGAAACCGCTGCCCTAAAGGCCCCGATCATCTTGTTCAGCCGCGTCTTTGCCGCGTTTAAATATCGCGAATTCCGACTGATGTGGTTGGGCGCCTGCACGTCCACCATTGGCACCTGGATGCAGAAGGCCGCGCAAAGCTGGCTGGTGCTCGAGCTATCGCAGTCGAAGTTCCTGCTGGGCCTCGATAGCTTCCTGGGCGAGATCCCCATCCTGCTGCTGTCACTATTGGGCGGCGTCGCTAGTGACCGGTTTGACCGGCGCAAACTGCTGATCGCCTCGCAAGTGGGCCAGATGACGACGGCCCTCATCCTGGCCATCCTGTTCGCCACCGAAAAGGTGCAGGTCTGGCACATCCTGGCGCTCTCCTTCTTCACTGGATGCGTGCAAGCCTTCGGCGGCCCCGCTTATCAAGCGATTCTGCCGATGATGGTGCCCAAAGCCGAAGTGCAGAACGCCATCGCCATGAACTCGATTCAGTTCAACATCGCCCGCGTGCTGGGGCCGATGCTGGGCGGCTGGGCGCTGATTTCTTTAGGCCCCGCGTGGTGCTTCTCCATCAACGGACTCTCCTTTCTGGCCGTGATCTTTGCCCTGCTCGCCATGACACCCAAACGCGGCGGCGGCAACCGCGGCGAAAGCGTGCTGACCAGCATCCGCGGCGGCATCGACTTCGTCAGCGCCCGCCCCGGCATGCTCCCGCTGATCGCCCTCGCCTTCTTTATGACCTTCTTCGGCTTTCCCCTGATGGTCTTTCTGCCCGTGATGGCGAAGGATGTCTTCGGCCAAGGTGCCGCGGGGTATACCCGCATGCTGACGGTCTCCGGCTGCGGCGCCATCGTCGGCGGACTCATCGTCGCCGGCCTCAGTCATTCGAACAAAAAGGGCAAGTACGCCTTAATCAACCTGATTGCGCTGGGCCTGCTGATCGTCGCCTTCTCGCTCTCGCGCACCCTTTATTTCTCCTACGCCATCCTCTTCTGCGCCGGCGGCGCGCTCATCGCCACCTTCGCCATGATCGCGTCGCTGGTGCAAAGCGAAGCGACGGACGAAATGCGCGGCCGCGTGATGTCCCTCTACAACGTCGCCTTCCGCGGCGGCGGACCCATCGGGGCCCTCCTCTGCGGCGAACTCATCGAGCACTCCTCAGCCCCCGTCGTCCTCACCGGCTGCGGCACTTTACTGGCGCTGATGGGCCTCTGGTTTCTGGTGGTGCAGCGGCGCATTCCGCAGCTGTAGGCGGCCCGCCAAGGGGGCTAGTCGTAGTAACTGGCCAAGGTCTCAATTGCGGCGCGCAACTCCCGCAGCGTCGGTACCGGTGTACTTTGGCCAGCGCTGCGGACCCGAGGCTCCAGGCGGACCAGGGTTCGATAAGCCGCATCAATGTCGCTCTTGAGCGTATCGCCGATGCGGCTCTTCGTCTTCTCCACCTCGCGCCGGAAGTGGCCCGCGCGTTCGAGCAACTCAGTCACGTCCGCAGTTGGCGCCATGGCGGGCGTGACAGTCCGCACCGGAGGCGCGGCAGGCAAAGCCTGCGCGCCAGATGTAAACTGAAAGCTCTCGAGCAGCGCGTCGCTCGACCAGGGATACTGCTTCTCCCGCGACTCGGCAAACACTGCCTTGCGGACACGGATAAATAGGTCGCCAATCGCCAAGCCGGGCGTAACCATCTCCTTCGCGAGATGTCGCGTGAAGAGTCCATCGAGAGCGGTTTGGCCCGGGGCCGCCGAAAACGCGATGTACGTGCCGACGCCGAACGAATCCGCCTGCATCGCCATTAGGCCGCCATTCGCGGCCGAACGCGTCACGGGATTGTTGCGGCACGCGTCAAGGATTAACACCTTCAGCCTGGGCTTCCGCTCCGCGATCGCCTCCAGCACCGCACTGGCGCGGACCGTGGAGCGGTTAACAGCATCGGCACTTTCAATCGACGCGTCAATAGGCAGAAGAAAATTCACGTCGGCAATTTGTACTCCATGGCCCGCGTAGTACACCAACGCGACATCGCCATCCTGGAGGGTGCGCGCGAAATCATCCAGATCCTCCCGCATCTCCTCACGGGTCCGGTTTAGCCCCAGCTTGGTTTGGAAACCGCTCTTCTGCAGAGAATCGGCGATGGCGAGCGCATCGCTGGCGGCTTTCTGTAATGGTCCAATGGCCGTAGGGTAGTCGTCGATGCCCCAGATCAACGCACGTCGTGCTGGTGCCGCCAAGGCACAAGAAACACAGAGGAGGCCAATGAGGAATCGCACCGCTACCGCCACATCATCGGACCGCTTAGGGTGAAGCGCAATTTTGCATTCGCCGGAATCTCCACCGCCGGTAATTCCTGCGCGTTCTGCGCGGGCGCTTGGGGATTGCCCAAAATCGCGGCGGCGATGCCGCCGATCTTATCGCCCTTCTTCTGCTTGCTCTGGAGAATGTCCGTAATGCGACGACTGGCTTCGGCGGTCGATGGCCGCTTCGCGTTTTGGTTTTCCTGCTGCTCGCCCAAACCCCGCTTCACCAAGCCCCGCGCCGCGGGACGACGCGTCTCGCCATCCACCATCTCCACACTTACCAGATTTAGCAAAATCCGACCCGCGCTATCCACCACCACGAGACGTGCCTTGGCGCCGCGCTGCACCACCGGATTCCCATTCACCAGCACATCCTCAAACACATGGGCATCGAGTTCCTGCCCCTTGGTGAGATTCCGTGAATTGAGCGCGTGATTGAACACTACCGGAATCACCGTGCCCACCGGCATCGCCACATTCTTGTCCACTTCACCCGCCGTACCGGCCCCCTGGGGTTCGGTTGAGAAGAACCCGCCCCCAAGAAAACCTCCTCTCTCGCCGGCCTGCGCTGGCGCGGCAGGCAACAGAATCGTCGTCGGCCCGCCCTTTACCAGTAAGTTCGAAACCTGCGCCACCTCGAGCGAACCCGAAGCGCCATCAATGGTATTGCCCGACACGGTATCGAGGATGTTGGCATCCAGCGAAAGCGCCTTACCCAGCACCGTGAACGAACCCGTCACCACCGCCTTCACGCCGCGCTCTTGACCGAAGGCCTGAACCGCTTCGGCCGCCGGCTCTTCCTCGCTGGTGTGACGCCCGCGCAAAAACGGCTCTACCTCGATCCGCTTGATGAGTTGAATGCCGCGGCCCTGCGCAGTGAGCCGCCGGCCGACCTGATCGGCCACCCAGTTGCCAAATTTCGGATCATAGCCTTCACTATTGGAGAACCGCAGCACCGTCACGGTGCCAGCTTTCTTCTCAGCCAACTTACGTCCTAGCTGATCGGCCAGATCATCCAAACCAGCTAATTGCGCGAAGGCCGTGGCACTAAGCAGCAGGAGGTGAGAGAGGAGCCGCATTTGGGAGTGTTGACCTTTCTATCGGTTAGTTGAGTGGAACGTCACGGAACTGGGCGGCAAAAGCGCGATTAGCTGCTTCGTTGACTCCCGCCGCGTTGAGTACCTTGATCTCCGTAACGCTGGCGGTAATGCCCTTGAAATAGATGCGGGCTCGCGTAGGCAACCCGCGCACCAGATTGTAATGCCTGATGGAATCGTCGCGGAAATTCGCTAATTCCATGAGTGCCGCATGGTAAACGCGCCCGGCTTGGTCGGTGAAAGTGGTGTGGCTCGAGGAATAAGAGGCATACCACCCGATCCGCACATCCTGCTCCGTGGCGGTAAGGTTCAGAGTGCAGGTGATGCTGCTGCCCAATTGGGCGCAGCCCTCCACATTGATGGCGATCCCTTCCTCCACGACACCCAACACCGCCTTATTCTTCAGCACCACTGGGTTGGGCGGCATTTGGACGCTCCGCTCCCTCGGTTGCGCTCCTAATCCCGCTGGAGCCGGGGCCGTGACAATGGCGCCCGGCGCCCCACACGGCGCGCCCAGCATGTCTTTCACCGCCTCGATCATCGGCAGATTTTCGTTGTCGGAGTAAATGCCCAAACCGTTCGCCACGCTGACTACTTCGACGGTGACACTGATCCTATCGCCCACCTTCATGTACTCGCCCGTCACCAGGACATCGGCCTGCATGAACTTACCCACTTTCGTGGCGAGCTTCGAATCGAAGCCTTCCTGCCGCGCGCGCTCGATTTCTTTGAGTAACTCTGGAAGCATGGTGCGGTTGGCCGCCAGCGCAAATCCCTTCGCGCTGCCTCGGGAACCGAGCTTGCTACGGAACATCTTGTAGACGGTGTCGCCAAACTTGGCGCCACAATCAGAGCTGCCAAACGGCATCACCATCACTATCTTGCGGCCGTCGGAGCCCAGGTGTGCGGCAATCTTATCGGCCAGGTTATTCAGTTGCGCGTCCTGGGCGCACCCCACGAACGGCATGCCAAGAAATAGAGCTAGAGATAGGGCGAGAGAAATACGCACCAGTACCAAATCCTCCGAAGGTACTCGAGTTTATCACGCTCGCGCGCTTATAACCTTAGCCAACTCTCGCCTGGTCTTCTTGAGTTCTTGCACCAGATCCGCCACCAGGCCCATCACCGCTCCCCCTACCGCCGGGAAGAACGAAGCAAACACCCCGAACGATTGGAATAACATCCGACTCCACAGCAACGACATGGCGAAGCCCAACGCCACTCCAGCCACCAGACTGAAATAGAAAGGCAAACCCAGTTTGTGTAGCAAAAGATACAAGCTGAGCGCCATGACAAGATCCACCAGAAAACCTACCCATGGACTCACTTCGCCCAGAAAGCCGGACCGTTCGCTCTCCACCGCATGCGCCAGGATCTCTACGCCGTCCTTCACGCCGTCCGGCGTTGGAAATCTGTCGCGCGCCGCCCGATAGGTTCCCCCCATCAGCACATACTTATCCCGCAGTTG
>JBBQQS010000230.1:0-8225 GCA_038215525.1 Bryobacterales bacterium | reverse complement strand
CTACACCGCCGCCCACAATTGCGCGGCTAAGATTTTGAACTCCGTGTGGAACGCCCACGGCACCTTGAACGGGCTGAAGCTAATTAAGCTGCTGGGCTGCGTGAATTCCGCTCCGGACTTTATTGAGCAACACCTCGTCATCAACGGCGCGTCGGACTTGTTCCTCAAGATCTTCGGCGACGAAGACGGCTACCATGCCCGGAGCGCGCTGGGCTTTGCCTCGTTGCCGGTGGGCGCGGCGGTGGAAGTCGAGGCCATTTTCGAGATCAAGGGCTAAGTCGATGCGGGCGCCCATGCTAGCCTGAAATTTCCTCATGTCCAAACTCTCTGTCCGCCAACTATCGCTCGCCGGTAAGCGTGTCTTCATCCGCGTCGATTTCAACGTTCCGCTTACCAACGGCGGCCAGGAAATTACGTCGGATAAGCGCATCCGCGCCTCGCTACCCACGATTCAATACTGCCTGGACCAAGGTGCCGCCGTCGTCCTCGCCAGCCACCTCGGCCGGCCTAAGGGCAAGCCCAACGCCGAGATGAGCCTTTCGCCCGTCGCCTTGCGTCTCTCCGAGCTCTTGAATCGGCCAGTGGCCATGGCGCCCGATTGTGTGGGCCCGGCCGTTGAAGCCATGCTGCCCGCGCCCGGCAAGGTGTTGTTGCTCGAAAACCTGCGCTTCCACGCCGCCGAAGAGGACAACGACCCGGCTTTCTCTGCCCAATTGGCCGCGCTGTGCGACCTCTACGTCAACGACGCCTTCGGCACCGCGCACCGCGCCCATGCCTCCACTGTCGGCATGGTGTCGCACGTGAAACAGGCCGCGGCCGGCTTGCTGATGGAGAAAGAGCTCGAGTATCTCGGCAAAGCGACCACCCACCCCGACCGGCCTTGTATCGCTATCATCGGTGGCGCCAAGGTGTCGGACAAAATCGAAGTGATCATGAATTTGCTGAAGGTGTGTGACCGCGTGCTGATTGGCGGCGCCATGGCCTACACCTTCCTGCGCGCCCTCGGCCAGCCGACGGGCAAGAGCCTGGTGGAAGAGGACAAAGTGGAGTTGGCGGGTGAGCTGATGGCGCAGGCTGGCCCCAAGCTGATGCTGCCCTCCGACCATGTGGTGTCGGAGAAGTTCGAAGCCGGCGCGGCGTTCGAGGTGGTGACGACGATTCCCGATGGCACCATGGCGCTCGACATCGGTCCCGCGACTCTCGCCGCTTACGTGGCCGAGGTCGCGGCAGCGAAGACCATCATTTGGAATGGCCCCATGGGCGTCTTCGAGATGCCGCCCTTCGACGTCGGCACGATGTCCCTGGCTCGCGCCGTGGCCGCTTCGCCCGCGATTTCCATCGTGGGCGGCGGCGATTCCGAAAAGGCGATCAAGACGGCTGGCCTCTCGGACCAAATTTCCCACGTCTCCACCGGCGGCGGCGCTTCGCTCGAGTTTCTGGCGGGCATCGAGTTGCCCGGCGTCGCCGCACTCACCAGTCAAGCGTAGTCTCGGCAAGCGTAGTCTCGGCGCCCGTCCTTACCGCGGAAAGTGATAAGATCCGTCAAGCAATTTCGTTTGAGGAGAATTTCCATGTTCCGCAGAATCACGTTCGTCGCCGCGCTGTTCGCGGCGGCCGCCTGGGCGCAATCGCCCCGCATTTATAACACCATCAAAACCAAGCTGGCCGCCGGCAAGCAAGTGATCGGGGGCACCGTGCTCTCGTCCGACCCCGAGATCTATTGCGCCATGGCCAATTCCGGCTTCGACTTCACCTGGATCGAGATGCAGCACAGCCCGCTCACTTTCCATGAAGTGGCCACCATGCTTCGCGCCTGCAAAGGCTCATCCGCCATCCCCTTCATCCGCGTGCCGGATGCTACCGAGGGCGACATCCAGAAGGCCATGGACATCGGCGCGCTCGGCATCATCATCCCGATGGTGGAGAGCGTGGAGAAGGTGAAGAACGCCATCAAGTGGGCCAACTACCCGCCCATCGGCAAGCGCAGTCTGGGCAATGGCCAGTACGGCGTGCTCTGGGGCGCGGACTACCGGCAGACGGCCAACGCCAACCTGGCCATCATTGCCATGGTGGAGTCCCCAGCCGGGGTCGCCATCGCCGATGAGATCGCCGCCATTCCCGGCGTCGATGCCGTATTCGTCGCCAGTACTGACTTGGGCAGCTTCTCCGGCTTTAAGCAAGGCGAGCCACAATACGAAGCCCTGGTGAGCAAAACGCGTGACGCAGTGCTCAAGGCCGGGCGCAAGGTGGGTGGCCCTGTTGCTTGGCGCGAGCGTGAAGGTTACCACTTCTTCCAGGCGGGCGGCGAAGCAACCCTTATCAAGATGGGCGCCGACAAGGTGCTGGGCGGCGCCGTAGAACCCGGCATGAAGAAGGGCGTCGCCCCCATCGAAGGCTCAGAAGGTCACGAAAAGAAGAAGCCCTAACCCTCAGCGGGACTCGCTAAGCGATTCCCGCCCCAATCGCCTCGGTGTACACCGTGTACATCGATTGGCTGCCGCACATAAATAACCGGTTGCGTTTCAACCCGCCAAAGCAAAGATTCGCGCAAATTTCGGGCAGGAAGATCTGCCCAATGCGCTTACCCTCCGGAGCGACAATGTGCACGCCATCATAACCCGGGCCCACCCAACCCGCGCCGATCCACACGTTGCCATCGGTATCGCAGCGAATGCCGTCCGCCAAGCCAGGTTCCGCGTTGGGCGACATGTTATAAAAGGCCTTGCCGCCCTTCAGCTTCGCGCCGTCCACATCCCACACCTTCACAATGCGCGGCGCATTGTCATAGTGCGTGGCGCCCGTGTCGGCGATATAGAGCTTTTTGTAGTCCGGAGAAAAACACAAGCCGTTAGGCTTAAAGATTTCGTCCGTCACCATCGTCATCGCGCCCGTTTTGCCGTCGATCCGGTAGACCGCCTCTTTGATTTCGAGCTTGCCCTTGTTGCCCTCGTACTCCATCAGCGAGCCGTACCCGGGGTCGCTAAACCAGATCGCACCATCCGGTGCCACCACCACGTCATTCGGCGCATTCAGCGGCTTGCCGTTGTACTTGTCCGCCAGCACCGTCACCTTGCCGTTGTACTCATAGCGCGTTACCCGGCGATTGCCGTGTTCGCAACTGATCTGGCGCCCTTCGTAGTCGAAGGTATTGCCGTTCGTGTAGCCCACCGGCTTGCGGAACACGCCCACATGGCCGTCCTCTTCGAGCCAACGCATCTGGCGATCATTCGGGATGTCGCTCCAAATCACGTACCGGCCGACGCCATTCCAGGCCGGCCCTTCCGCCCACAAGCTGCCGGTATGGATCCGCTGGATGGGCGTATTGCCAATCTTGTACTTGGCGAATCGCTTGTCGAGCACGACGACATCGGGTTCCGGGTAACGCGCCGGCGTCTGGCCGGAATAGTCACGATTCACCGTTTGGGCAGCCGCGGTGATGGCGGAACCCACTGCGGCGAGAGCGGGGGCGAGAGCGGGTAGGAAGGAACGTCGGGAGATCACATGAGACAGTATATGGTTCTCGCGGCGCGCTTGCAGAGGAATTTATCGCAGCGCGTTCACCTGCCGTCGCGTCCCGGTCGAGAAGCGGGCCAACTCTTAGTCTCGGATCAAGCCAAGCCTTACACGGTTGTCGCAATTTGACCCGCCCGCGCCAGTCCGCCTCCGGAACGTCGAGCCTAACGGAAAAAACACCCTACCCCCCATGGGTAGGGAAGGTCCTACTCCAAAATCATGCTCGGAGCATGTTGGAACTGTCAGATGGCGCTGGGGTTGCGGGTAAAGTCGCTTCTTCCCAAGTCCCAGGCCGCTGCCCACTCCCATCCCCCACTTTGCGGGAGTCAGTCGGCTTTCCAGGACGTCGCCGAGACCATGTCATTCGCTTCCACCGTCAGCGTCACCACCGTCAGCGCCGGCGTCTCCGGCAGAGCCAGCGTTGCAGGTGGCCGCCAAATATATAGCCTCCGTCCACTCATCCCAAACTCGACCTTGCTGGGCTCCCCCATCAACTCCCGAGCGCGATGCACGTCCTCACCCAGCAGCGCCGGCAGCGCCGCATCCAAAATTTGCGCCCGTCGCCGCTCCCGCAGCCCCTCTCGCACCCAGCCATACACCGCCACCCCATAAAAGAGCGCGAAAATGAAAAAGATGCTGAAGATTTCAAGCACGTTCCTTAGATGATCCCTCCGAACGAAGAGAGCGTGGAAATTCGCGTCCTGGCCGCCGTCGACGCCGCCTTCGCTGAAGCTCGTCAGCGCGCCGGTCACTGGCTCGCCTGCCGCGCCGGCTGCGACGATTGCTGCCGCCGTCCCTTTGCCATCACCGCGCGGGACGCCCGCCGCCTCCAGCAAGGCCTCGCAACCTTGCCACAGGCCGACCAAGCCGACATCCGCAGGCGCGCCCAATCCGCCCGCGCCCGGCTCGCCGAGGACTTCCCCGGCGACCTCGCCTCCGGCACACTCACCCCCTCCGCCGAATGGCGCGACTGGTTCTTTGCCCGCCACGCCGGCCTCCCCTGCCCAGTCCTGAATTTCGACAACGGCGAATGCCGCCTCTACCTACACCGGCCCGTCGCCTGCCGTCTGGCTGGCCCGCTTATCCAAATCGGTGCCTCTACCACCGACCCGTGTCCCTTCTGCTTCATCGGCGCTAGCCCTGGCGATATCGAAAATACACAAATAGTAATAAGGTTGCCCGAATTTACCACCCAAGACCCGGAAGGTGAGACGGTGATCGCATTTATACTACAATAATAAAGCAAAAGGGGCCGCCCTTGGACTTAACTCCTCAGGCGGCCGCCGCTTGCTTCACTTGATTGGGATGAACTCTTACCGGCTCGCACCCTCCAGGTGCAGGCCTTTGTGGATCGCATAAAGGGCCAGTTCCAGGCGGTCGGAAACGCCCAGCTTGTCGAAGATATTGTGCAAGTGGTTCTTTACCGTCTGCTCACTGATAAACATCTTCTCGGCCATCTCTTTGTTCTTGTAGCCTTGGGCCACCAACGCCACAATCTCGCGTTCGCGCGTCGACAGCGGCGACCGCTCCCGGCTCTTGCCGCCGGACGCCGCCGCCATTGCTTCCCCGGGGGTGGCAAACTGGCGCATCACGGCGGCCGTGGTGTGCGAATCGAGCCAGATCTCGCCCGAATGCACCTTGCGGATGCTCTTCGCAATTAAGTCCGGCGCCGTCTGTTTCAGCACAATGCCGCTGCACCCGAGCTTCATCGCCTGCACGAACTCATTCTTGTCTTCCGACGCCGTCAGCACAATCACCCGCGTCTTCCGATTCGTGTGCTGCAAGGTCTGGAGCGCTGTAAGGCCGTCCATGTTCGGCATCCGCAAGTCCAGCAGCAACACGTCAGGCTCAAGCGCCTGCACCCGTTCGAGCACTTCGCGGCCGTCGCCCGCTTCGCCCACCACCTCAATGTCCTCATCCAACGACAACAGCCGCCGCAGGCCGTCGCGCACAATCGGATGGTCGTCGGCGATCAACACCCGGATGGTCCGCTTGGCCACCGGCGTGTTGCCTTCATCGTCGTCCGATCGCCCCAGCGCCGCCGGAGTGGAGGGTTCGCCCAATTCGCCAGTTTCGGTTAGTTGGGGGTCGGTTTGCTTCGTATCCAGGGCCAGGGCGCCATGGGTCGTACTCGGAACTGCATTGGGCTTCATCATACTCGTCTCCTCAGGGTGGCCAACACTCAACTTGCTTTTCGGCTCCCTCCGGCGTTTGCCGAAAAGAAATCCAATCCGCGAGCGGCTTTAGCTCTTTATGTTTTGCTGTGATATGAGTTTGGCCGAGTTCCAGTACGTTGCCTACTCGGAGTAACCCTGAGATGAACTATCGATTCACCTGAGTGGGTTCTAAGAGCCAGGGCGCTAAATCGTACTAAGGGCTACCTGTTTTCCGCTTTTCCATACTACTTTAGTGGTATTTTAATCTGCTGCCTCCAATCCCTTGCGCCCCCTAGCCTCACTGCGATAGAACTGTGTTCATGCTCCGAACCCTTCTTTTCTCTTTCCTCATGGGAACCGCTCTTCTGTTCGCTCAGCCAGCCAGCCCCCAACAGAAATGGGTGCCCATCTTCGACGGCAAGTCCCTGGACGGTTGGGTGAATGTCGGCAAGGAAGAATGGACTGTCGAGGATGGTATTCTCAGCGGCAAAGCGGTCACCAAGGCCTATGGCTACCTCCAGACCGACAAAAATTATAAGGACTTCGAAATGGCCCTTCGTTTTAAGTGTGAAGGAACCGGCAACAGCGGCGTCTTCTTCCACGTCGGCTTCAAACCCGGCACTCCCGATGTCAGCCAGGGTCTGCAGTTTGAGGTCGATTGCACCCTGAATGAGCACACCGGCGGCATCTACGGCGACGGCCGCGGTTGGGTGGTTTGGCCCACGACGGAGAACGAATCAGTCGTGCGGCGTGGCGATTGGAACGAAATGGTGGTCAAGGTGACGGGCAATCGCTATGTTTCTCGCCTCAACGGCGTCGTGATGGTCGACTATACAGACCCCAGCCCCAAGTCTTTCGACGGACCCATCGCCCTTCAACTCCATTCCGGCGGTGCCGGCAACATGAAGTTCAAGGACATCCTCCTCCGCGACCTCACCAAACGCTAACCCCCCCCGTTTGCGCCGCCAGCAGCCAAGTTTTTCCGCCTCTTTCTCCAGCCGGAAACATACTCGGAGCATGTTGTGTTTGCTTGACTCAGCTGGGGTTAGGTCCAAAATCCATCTGCGATTTTTACTCGTTGAACCCCTCCCCAGTTTGGGGGGGCGCCAACGCCCATTTCTACGGTGACGCGGTACTGTTCCCTTAGAATCAATCGCTTAAAAGTAACCGCTTGGGGGCGTCTGCTATCCTAAAAATGACAAGGCACCGCTCTCCACCTCAGTCGACTCCGGCGCCTCTGTTTAGGCCCATCCCTTAGAATCAACAACTCCCGGGTTCGTTTCGTCTCCTAGGGACGCGGTGCCCACAGGAACTTGTTGAAAACGCGATGGTCTTGGCCCAGGCATCGCAAGCCGCCTACGCGTTGTAAGCCGGTCCCGTGTCGGCGGCAGCGATCTCTTCGATGTTCGTGATCAGATCCCAAGTATTGCCCCCGCCGGCGCAGAATCCGGTCACGCCAATTAGGTCGAAGATCACCCGCCCTTCGAGCTACTTCAGGTAGGCCAACGCCGCAATCAGGTCGTAGCGCCGCTCAAATGGCGTCGTCCGGTTGTAGGCGACCGTCTGCTGCGTGGGCTCAGTAAACTGGGTCGAACCGCCTTGGCGCGACAGCAAGTCGACCCCGAGCGCGACAAAACCCGCCCGCGCGGCCCGCCGGGTGACGTCGCGGATGTGCTCTGTCAAGCCGCGGTTTTCGTGGATCACGATCACCGCCGGTTGTGCCTCCTTCATGTTCCTTGGCTGCACCAGATAGCCGAGCATTCGGCCGCCCGGTCCAGCGAATTCCACGTCAGCGCCGTCGAGATCCGCGGCATCCGCCGGCACCCGGACATCCGGCGGGCAGGCGCTCGGCGGCTGGGCCCGCAGTTCATCGAAACCGGCCAGCGCGGGCCGCAGTCAGGCTGCGGTGACGCGGATTACGCGCTGGACCAGTTCGCGACGGTCGAACGCGCCATCCACGTACAGGTGGACCAGTTGATCAATCGGATTCTGACTTTCGTACATTCTCGTGACTCCTGAAATTAAGGCCTTTACATCAAGATCTGTTCTTCATGATCGTTGACGCGTCACACAAATTCAAGGGGAGGAGGGCCACTTTGACGAAACGTTTACCCGCGCCGAGGTTTAGTATAAATTGTGCCTGCCAAGTATCTTCTCGTTTTGACGGTAAGCGGAGTCTGGGCGCAAAGCCTACCGCCGGTCGTCACACCCCGTGGGGTCGTCAACGCCTATTCGCAGCAGCACGCTCCCTCAGTGGCTTCGCCCGGTGGACTCATCTCCATCCAGGGGCTCAACCTGGGTCCGGCTGCTGAACTTAAGGCGACCGGATCGCCGCTGCCCAAGCAGTTGGGCGAGATCCAGGTATTGGTCAACGATCGTCCCGCGGCGCTTTATTCAGCTAGCCTCGAGCGCGTGCTGGCTCAAGTGCCACTCGATACGCCGCCGGGCTTAGCCTCCATCGTCGTCATCCGCGGTGACCAGCGCAGCCGACCGGCCCGCATCAATATCGTCCCGTCGCTGCCGAGTGTCCAGACGCTCGATAATCTCGGGTATGGC
>JBBQQS010000229.1:0-8227 GCA_038215525.1 Bryobacterales bacterium | reverse complement strand
ATCAGCTTGGCGTGGAAGTGGTGGTGCCAGAGGTGGCCCTGGGTGTTGAGCCGGTGGTGGACGTGGCGGGCGTATTGGCTCTGTAAGTGCTGCATTAGCCTGGAGATAGCGCCTTTTCTTAGCGGCTCGAGCATGAAGTGGACATGATTGGACATCAGGCAGAAGCAGTGGATGCGGACTTTGTAGCGGCGGGCAAAGACGTCGAGCTTGTCGAGGTAGAGCACGGAGTCCATGGGGTTTAAGAAGGTGTTTTGGCGGCGGGATCCGCGTTGGTAGACGTGATAGACCTGGCGGCACTTCCAGTTGCGGAGGCGGGGTGGATCGGGTTGTTTGTGCACACTGATAAGTGTGTTTTCGAGGGGAAAAATCTCATTTATTTTCGATATTTTCGGCCGACAAACGTCAAATTTCCCTCAACCCACTGATTTCATTACCCTTAGGATCGAGTCCGACTCAATCCTAAGGGTAGAAGAATGCTTGAGTTGGAGATAAAATTGCTCGAAGCGATTCAGGGGAGGCGGGGGGGACAAAAAGTGGGCTCCAGTTCCCTGTCTCTTGGTACAATCGAAGCTCCGGACCTCTCACCCCAAACTATGCGCTTCGGTGTTGTCGTTTTTCCCGGTTCCAATTGTGACCATGACGCCTGGTACGCGGCCTCCGCCAACCTGGGCCAGCAAGCTGAATTCCTGTGGCATGACGAGCGTTCGCTCCGCCAAGTCGACGCGGTGATTCTGCCCGGCGGATTCTCTTACGGCGATTACCTGCGCTGCGGCGCGATCGCCAAATTCTCCCCAGTCATGCAATCCGTCAAGGACTTCGCCCAATCCGGCGGACTCGTGGCCGGCTTCTGCAATGGCTTCCAGATCCTGGTGGAAAGCGGACTCCTGCCCGGCGCGCTGCTCCGCAACGCCAGCATGAAGTTCGTCTGCGGCCAGCCCCTGGTCAGCGTAGAAACGGTGAACTCGCCGTTTACCTGCGCCGCCAAAGTCGGGCAGCGGTTGCAATTGCCCGTGGCCCACGGCGAAGGCAACTATACTGCCGATGAGCGTACGCTCGACATGCTCGAAGCCGAGGACCGCATCGTCGTCCGCTACACCGCCGACGTGAACGGGTCGGCCCGCAACATCGCTGGCATCCTGAGCGCCGAGCGGAACGTGATGGGCATGATGCCGCACCCCGAAAGGGCTTGCGATCCACTGATGGGGTCCGTCGATGGGCGCGTCATCTTTGAATCGATCTTGACCACGCTGGCCACCCCCGCGAGATCTGCCGCATGAATTTTACCGCGGAAGTTCTCGCCACCCATCGCATCAACCTCGACGAATACTCCAAGATTATGGAGATCCTGGGCCGCGAGCCCAATTTCACCGAACTCGGCATCTTTAGCGTCATGTGGAGCGAGCACTGCTCGTACAAGAGCTCGAAGATTCATCTGAAGAAGCTGCCCACCGAAAGCGCGCGCGTGCTGCAGGGGCCGGGCGAGAATGCCGGCGTCATCGACATTGGCCAAGGCTGGGCGATCGCGTTCAAGATTGAGTCCCACAATCATCCGTCGTTCATTGAGCCGTTTCAGGGCGCGGCGACCGGAGTGGGCGGCATTCTGCGCGACATCTTTACGATGGGCGCGCGGCCGATCGCCGTAATGGACGCCATTCGATTTGGCCGTCTGGATGACCCCAAAACCGGGGCGCGCAATCGGCGGATTGTCGAAGGCGTCGTGAGCGGCATCTCTCATTACGGCAATTGCTTCGGCGTGCCGACCGTGGGTGGCGAGACAGCGTTTGAGAGCTGTTACGATGGCAACCCGCTGGTGAACGTCTTCGCGCTGGGCGTCTTCCGGCACGACGAGGTCTTCTATGGCCGCGCGACCGGCGTGGGCAACCCGGTGATCTACGTGGGTGCCAAGACGGGCCGCGACGGCGTCCACGGCGCTACGATGGCCTCGGGTGAATTTACCGAAGAGAGCAAGCACAAGCGGCCGAATGTCCAGGTGGGCGATCCGTTTACGGAAAAGCTGCTGCTCGAAGCGTGCCTCGAAGCGATGAAGACCGGGGCGATCGTCGGTATTCAGGATATGGGCGCCGCGGGGCTCACCTCTTCGAGTTGCGAAATGGGCAGCCGGGCCGGCACGGGCGTCGAAATCGATTTGGACTTAGTCCCGCAGCGCGAAACCGGACTTACCGCTTACGAAATGATGCTCTCCGAATCGCAGGAGCGCATGTTACTCGTGGCGGAGCGCGGCCGCGAAGAAGAGATCTTTGCCGTGTTTCGGAAATGGGGCTTGGACGCGGTGCGCATTGGTACTGTCACCGCCGATGGGCTCCTGCGGGTATCGCATTTGGGCCAAGTGGTAGCGGAAATTCCCAATGGGCCGCTGGCCGACGACGCCCCTTTGTACGATCGTCCGCATAGTGTCCCCGCTTATCGGACGGCGCCGATGCAAGGGCCGGTATTTTCTTCCACCGACTTACTCGGCGACTTAAAGAAGTTACTCGCCAGCGCCGATTTGTGTTCTAAGCATTGGATTTGGGACCAGTACGACTATCAGGTGCGTACCAATACTTTGACCATCCCGGAACGCGCCGAAGCGGCCGTGGTGCGGATCAAAGAGACCGGCACCAGTGTGGCCATGTCGCTCGACGGCAATGGGCGGTATTGTTATCTCGATCCATATGAAGGCACCATGTTGATCATCGCCGAGTGTTGCCGGAACTTATCCACCGTGGGCGCGCTGCCCGTGGCGGCGACCAATAACTTGAACTTCGGCAATCCGGAGCGGCCGGAGATTATGCGGCAGTTAGTGGACTCGTTGCGCGGCATGGGCGACGCCTGCCGGGCCTTTGAAACTCCCATCACCGGCGGCAATGCAAGCCTCTACAACGAGACGCTGGGCGAAGGGATCTTCCCCACGCCAGTGATGGGCATTGTCGGCTTACTGCCGACGGAAAAACCCGTGGGGATTCAGTTTCCCCGCGCCGGGCTCGACGTGATCTTACTCGGCGGTTTGGGCTCGAGCGATCACCAGCGCTTTGGCGGGACGCAATATGCCAAGGTGGTGCTCGATACGCTGTGGGGCTTGCCGCCGGCGCTCGATGTCGAGTACGAAAAACGCGTGCAGGCGGCGATCCGGGAGGTTGTTCGCGCTGGTTTGGCTGAGTCCGCGCATGACTTGAGCGATGGCGGCTTGGGCGTGGCGCTGGCGGAGAGTAGCTTTGGTGGGGTGGGGGCGAGCGTGAAGCTCGAAACGCCGCTAGTACCCGAGTTTGCTTTGTTTCACGAGGGGCCGAGTCGCATTCTTTTGTCGACCGCGCGCCTCCCGGAAATCGCGGCCATCGCCGCGAAACATGACGTGCCGGTGACCCGTCTCGGCAAGACGATCGACGGCCGTTTGAAAATCGATGGCCTCGTCGATTGCGAAATCGAAGAGCTCAACCGGACTTGGCGCAACGCCTTTGAGGAGATGCTGCATGCTGGATAAGTTTAAAGACGAGTGCGGAGTTTTTGCCATTTACGGTGAGCCTGAGGCTGCCAAATGTACTTACTATGGCCTGTATGCGTTGCAGCATCGCGGACAGGAGTCAGCCGGCATCGCTGTCGCCGACCATGGCGAGATTGTTTGCAAGAAGAGCATGGGCGAAGTGAGCGAAATCTTTAAGCCTGAAGTGCTGAAGAAGCTTACCGGTTCGAGCGCCATTGGACATACGCGTTATTCGACGGCCGGCGACACGGTGCTCTTGAATGCGCAGCCCTTTAGTGTCATTTGTAACAAGGGTCCGATCGCCGTAGCCCACAATGGCAACATCACCAACGCCGCGGCTTTGCGGCAGGTGCTGGAGGACGAAGGCTCAATCTTCCAGGCGACCTCCGACACCGAAGTGATTCTGCATTTGATTGCCCGGTCGCGCGAAAAGACTTTGTCCGGCGCGCTGCGTGAGGCCTTGCTGGCGCTCGAAGGCGCGTTCTCCTTAGTGATGCTGGCCGGGGACCGCATCTTAGTGGCGCGCGATCCGCAAGGTTTTCGTCCGTTGGCGATGGGGCAGATGGAGTTAAAGGACGGCACCATTGCCTACGTCTTCGCCTCCGAGACTTGCGCTTTCGACATTATCGGCGCCACTTACGTGAACGACGTGGAGCCGGGTGAGATGGTGATGGTAGGCCCGGAAGGGGTAACCCGCGAGCGCTATACGCCGGTGCGGGACCATGCGCACTGCGTCTTCGAGCATGTGTACTTTTCGCGCCCGGATTCGATCGTCTTCGGGCGTCCCGTGGCGCAATCGCGCGAACTGATGGGACGTTTGCTCGCCCGGCACAACCCGGCGCCCGCCGATGTCGTGGTACCGGTGCCGGACTCGGGCGTGGCGGCTGCCCTCGGCTACGCGGCCGAGGCGGGCATTCCCTTTCGCCATGGTCTGATCCGGAATCACTACGTAGGCCGCACTTTTATTGAACCTTCGCAGGCGATTCGCGACCTGAGCGTAAAGCTGAAGTTGAATCCGGTGCGGCATTTACTCGAAGGCAAAAGCGTCGTGCTGATTGACGACTCTATCGTGCGCGGCACGACGTCGGCCAAGATCGTGCGGATGGTGCGCGAAGCCGGCGCGCGGGAAGTGCATATGCGCATCTCCTGCCCGCCTACCATTTCGCCCTGCTTCTACGGGGTCGATACGCCCAACAAAGGCGACTTGATCGCCGCCAACAGCACCGTGGAAGAGATCCGGAAGTTTATCCGGGCCGATTCGCTGGGCTACTTGCCGCTGAGTGCGTTGCGGGAATCGGTGGACGATCAGAATTTCGATTACTGCTATGCCTGTTACACCGGTGACTATCCGACCCAGTTAGTGAATATTGAAGAGCTGATGGCGTCGAAGCCGAAGCGCGGCAAGTAAGCACGTGATGACGGCGCAAGTCGCAACTTCAGCCTCCCGCGTTCCTTACTCCAGGATTCGGGAATTGGCGGAATTGGCCATGCGGCTGCCGCCGGACCCGCAGCAGCCGTTACTTCGCCTTTACTTCGGCGAAAGTAACTTGCCGACGCCTCAGTTCATTCAGGACGCGGCGCAGCGGGCCATGGCGGAGGGCTATACGTTCTATAGCGAAAACGCCGGCTTGCCTTCCTTGCGACAGGCGCTGGCGAGTTACTACCTTGCGAAACAGGAAGTGGAATTAAATCCGCGCACGGAGATCATGATCACCGCGAGCGGCGTGCAGGCCCTCAATGTGGCGATTCGCTGTGTGCTTAACCCGGGCGATGAGGCGCTGGTGCTGACGCCGGCCTGGCCCAACGGCAGCGCCATTATCGAGATGTGCTCGGCGCGGGCGGTGGAAGTGGCCCAGCCGCTGATGGGTGAGCGCTACGGAATCGACTTTGACGCACTGGAGGCGGCTGTCACGCCGCGCACCCGGATGCTGCTGTACACGTCGCCGTCGAACCCCCTGGGTTGGGTGGCTACCGAAGACGATCAGCGCCGCCTGCTCGACTTTACGCGCCGTCACGGCCTATGGCTGATGGCGGACGAGGTCTACGAGCGGCTAACTTACGCCGAACCCTTAGGAACGCCCGTGCCGAGCATCCTGCGGATGGCCACGCGCGAGGACGCGGTGATCGCCGTCCAGAGCTTCTCCAAAACCTACTGCATGACGGGCTGGCGCCTGGGCTGGATCGTGGCCCGGGCGGACCTGGCCCGGCGCGCGGCCGAGCTGAACGAGTTCATCATTTCGCACGCCGCCAGCTTTACACAGCGGGCGGCCGAGACGGCGCTGCGCGAAGGCGAGAGCACGGTGCTCGATATTCTCACTCAACTCCAGACCAACCGCGACTACTGCCTGCAGGCCTTACGAAAGATTCCGGGCTTGACGGTGCCAGAGCCTGAAGGCGCGTTTTATCTATTTCCGCGGGTGGACGGCTTGAAAGACTCCTTTGGTTTCTGCCGGCGGTTGGTGGAGGAGACCAGGGTGGGGATTGCCCCCGGGGTGGCATTTGGGGCGGGTGGCGAAGGCTCGGTGCGGCTTTGTTATGCCTCAGATCTGTCAATCCTAGAGGAAGCCCTCGCTCGGTTCACCCGCTTCTTGCGCTGAAGTCGCGTGGGCCCTTTAGACGGCCGTTGCTTTGGCTGCGACGCGCTGCCGCATAAATTCGTAGCGTTCCATGGTGACCGCAAAGACATGATCCGATGTGGGTTCCTGTGTTTGGCTCAAGACGCGCACAACTTTGCCGACGCAACGCAAGCGGAGACGCTCATTGGGAGAGGGGGCGGTGGGGAGAGTTACGTAGTACTCGAGGGATTCACCGAGGTCGATGGGGTGATCGGTCTTGAAGACAACACCGTTGGAGCTGATGTTACATGTCTCACCCACCAGATGGGCTGGAGAATGATGGGGCCGAATGACTTCCACGGGAAGCTTCAGGTCGAATCGTTTACTGCGTCTCTGATCGTTCACTGTGTTGTTAATCTAAGACGAATAGGGGTATAGGGTCAAGCAAAACCCTTGACACGGAAGGAGAAATAGTATTAGTACCCTAAAACGATACCGGGTGGTGCGCGTCCAAGTAGGGGCCCGCAAAGGGCTTGGGTGGCGGGTGGATCACTTGGTGCCAGATGAGGTTAATCCTAAGGCGCGATTCGGCCGATATCCTTTGTTAACATGCCTGCCGCCGAATTTACCGACCTGTACGAAGTTTTACAAGTAAGCCCGAAAGCGGAGAAGGACACCATCAAGCGGGTGCACCAGATCCTCTCCTTGAAGTACCAATTGGCGGCGCCCGAAAATAATGCGGTCGCCTACTTTTCTGAGCTGCAAAAGGCCGCGGCTACCCTCCTCGACAACGAAGCGCGGGCGAAGTACGACGTGGAACGCTTGGCGTGGCTGGCCAAGTCCGCTCCCTGTGTTCCCAGCGATGTATTGGCGGATGCGCCGGAGCCGGAGGTGGTTGCGCCTGTTGAAGTCCTGGAGGCTCCAGTACCCGTTCCTGCTCTGCCCCCAGTTCTGGCCCCTGTTCTGGGGGCGCCTGCTCACACCGGCAAGCTCGATCCACGCCGCTTCATGGAGGGGTTGCAGATTGGCGAAGAGAAACGCCGCCGCGCCGGCTTGATGGAGATCTGTTACCGGCAGCGGATCTTGAAGCCCCGGACGCCGGCACTGAGCGTGAAGCAGTTGGAAGACGGCCTGGAGCTGACCGTGACGGAGCTTGAGGGCAGCCTGTGGTACCTGAAAGAGACCGATCTGATCAGGGTGTCGGACGCGGGCAACTTCGCCCTCAGCGTCAAGGGGATCAATGCCATCGAAGGTGGCTTCGTCAACTTCGCCGAGGGCATATTCGATATGAAGAGCTTCGGCCTTTAGCGTGGCATCCTAAAAGGCAATGACTTACGTCTGCTTTCTCTGGCACATGCACCAGCCCTTTTACAAGGACCTGGCAACCGGAGAGTATCGCCTGCCCTGGACCCGCCTGCATGCCTTGAAGGACTACTTCGGCATGGTAGAAGTGCTGGCCGAGTTCCCGGAGATCCACCAGACCTTCAACCTGGTGCCCAGCATGGTGGAGCAGATAGAGGACTATGCGGCGGCGACGGCCAGCGACCCTTTTCTGCGCCTCGCCCTCAAGTCGGCCGAGCAGTTAAGCGCCGACGAGCGGGCGTTTCTTCTGCAGTACTTTTTTCAGGCCAACGTCCAGCGATTGATCTACCGCTATCCGCGCTACGCAAGGCTTCATGAGCAGTGGCAGGCGGGGTTGGCGGAGCGCGAATGGACGGCGGCCGATTATCGCGACCGGCAGGTGCTGTCGCAGTTGGCTTGGTTTGACGAAATATTTCTGGCTCAAGACGCCGAAGTGCGCGAGTTAGTCGCGAAGGGCCGGGGATATACGCTGGCCGATCAGGCGTTGATGGGTCGCAAGCAGCTCGAGATCATCGGCCGCGTGGTGCCGGTGTACCGGGATTTTGCCGCGAAGGGGCAGATCGAGATTTCGACGACGCCCTACTACCACCCGATTCTGCCGCTGCTGTGCGACTCGAACATCGCGTCGGTGGCGCATCCGGGGGTGCCGTTGCCGACGCGTTATCACTATCCGGAGGACGCGCGGCGGCAACTCGAAAGGTCACGGGCGTATACGGCAGCCCGGCTGGGCACCATGCCGCAGGGGCTTTGGCCGAGCGAGGGCTCGGTGTCGGATGAAGCGCTGGCGTTGGCCGCCGATTGCGGCTACACCTGGGCGGCGACGGATAACGGG
>JBBQQS010000228.1:0-8286 GCA_038215525.1 Bryobacterales bacterium | reverse complement strand
GGTATCGCAGCCTATAAGGCGGCGGAACTGGCACGCCTGCTGCAGGATCATGGCTTCACGGTGAACGTCGTCATGACGGCGAGCGCCCGCGAGTTTATCCAACCACTTACCTTTGCGGCGCTCACCGGGCGGAAGGTGATTACTGACCTTTTTGACCAATCGAGCCCCGAGGGGACGTTGTCCAGTTCCGTCGAGCATATTGGCGTGGCGCAGGACAATGAAATCCTGCTGGTGGCTCCCGCGACCGCCGGCATCCTGGCTAAGTTCGCGCATGGCCTCGCCGACGACTTTCTCTCCACTACTTACTTAGCTTTCACGGGACGCGTTTTTCTGGCTCCCGCGATGAACACCAACATGTGGAACCATCCGGCGACGAGGGCTAATCTGGAAACCTTGCGCGCCCGTGGGCACGTAATTCTGGACCCCGAAGCGGGTCGGCTGGCATGCGGCATGGTAGGCCCCGGGCGTCTGGCCGATCCGCGTTATATTGCTGATCAAGTGGCATTGCTTTCGCGCCCGGCGCAGGATCTGGCGGGGGACACCGTGCTGATCACCGCTGGGCCGACCCGTGAGCCGATTGACCCCGTGCGCTACATCAGCAATCGCTCAAGCGGCAAGATGGGCTATGCCTTGGCCGAAGCGGCCCAGCGGCGCGGGGCGCGGGTGATTCTGGTTTCTGGCCCGGTGCAACGGACGGCGCCCGCCGGGGTGGAATTGGTGCAGGTGACCACGGCCAGCGAGATGCATACGGCCGTGATGGCGCAATTGGAAACGGCGACGATCGTGATCAAGTCCGCGGCCGTGGCTGACTACCGGGTGCAGCACGAAGCCACGCAAAAGCTCAAGAAGACCGGCGCGCCGGTGATGCTGACCTTGGAGCCGAATGTCGATATCCTGGCCGAAGTCGGGCGGCGTAAAGGGAATCGCTTTGTGGTGGGCTTCGCCGCGGAGACCGAGAATCTGTTGGAATACGCGCGCCGCAAGCTCGAAAGCAAGCACGCCGACGTGATCATCGCGAATCTGGTGAACTCGAGTGAGACGGGCTTTGACTCCGATCGGAACGAGGTCACGCTGGTGACGCACTCGGGCGACATCCCCCTGGGCCAAGCTTTGAAGACCGAATTGGCCGGACAGATTTTGACCCACATTCTACGCCTGCGAGCCGCGCAGTGAGCGACCTGAAGCACTTGCTCGAGTACTATCGCGACCTGGGCGTGAAGGAACTCTATCGGGCCGCTCCCGTTAGCGCCGCACCCGTTCCGCAGCCTCTGCCCTCCTTCGAGATTCCCGAAATGCCCAAAGCTCCTTTGCCGACCACGCTACCTGGTTTGTCCCCTGAAAACGACAGCTTCGACCTCATCCGCGCCGACATTGGCGATTGCCGCCGCTGCCGCCTTTGCGAAGGCCGCAACAAGATCGTCTTCGGCGCCGGCAATCCGCAAGCGAAGCTGGTCTTCGTCGGCGAAGCGCCGGGGCAGGAGGAGGATATTCAAGGGCTACCTTTCGTCGGCCGCGCCGGCCAATTGCTGACGCAGATGATCAACAACACGGCCGAGAAAGAAGGCATCAAAATTACGCGCGACGACGTCTATATCGCCAATGTCGTCAAGTGCCGGCCACCGGAGAATCGCGCGCCTCAGCCCGACGAGATGGAGATCTGCGGCCAATTTCTCGCCCGTCAGCTGGAGGTACTGAAGCCGAGGGCGATCTGCGCGCTTGGTGGCACATCGGCCAAAGCGCTGCTGGGTTTGAAGGATGGCGTCACCAAAATGCGCGGCAACTGGTATCAGTGGCGCGAGTTTCCGGTGATGGTTACCTACCATCCGTCGTTCCTGTTGCGCGCCTACAATGTGGAGGCGAAGCGTGAGGCGTGGCTCGATTTGAAGAAGGTGCTGCACTTTGTCTATGACTAGCGCCCAGGGACTTCCCCTCCCTGACGGTCGGGGTTCCGTTGTTGGCCGGGGTACAGCCACAAGGCAACAGACGGGCCAAGCACCCAGCAGAACCCCGACCGTAAGGAAGGGGAGGTCATGAATACAGGGCGCTTCTTCACCTTCGAAGGCCCCGACGGCAGCGGCAAGAGTACGCAACTGGCGTTATTGGCCGCGCGACTGCGGGCCCTGGGCCGCGAAGTCGTCGAGACCGCCGAGCCCGGTGGCACCAGCATTGGCCGCGACATACGCGCCATTTTGCTCAACGCCAAAAATCATCACCTGCGGCCCACTGCCGAGTTACTGCTCTACTTCGCCAGCCGCGCGCAGAATGTGGAAGAGGTGATCCTGCCCGCGCTGGAACGCGGCGCGATCGTCCTGTCAGACCGATTTACCGACTCTTCCCTGGTCTACCAAGGCGCGGGCCGTAGCCTCGGCGCCGCAGTCGTCCGGCAGTTGCACACCATCGCTTGCGGAACGTTGCAGCCCCACCGGACCCTACTGGTCGACATCAGGCCCGAACTCACACTCGCCCGCACCACCAAACGCACCGCGCCGGATCGCCTGGACGCCGAGTCACTCGACTTCCACCGCCGCGTGCGTGATCGCTACCTGCAACTCTTAGCCGAGGAGCCCGCCCGCGTCCGCCTCATCCATGGCGCGCAACCAATCGAAGCCGTCGCCGCCGAAATCTGGCCCCTCGTCGAGGAGGCGCTCCAATGACCGACTGGGATTGGGACTTCCACGGCCACCGCCATGTGGTCGCCTCGCTCGAACGCATGATCGTGCAGGATAAGCTCGCCCAGACCCTGCTGCTGCACGGCCCCGAAGGAATCGGCAAAGCCACGCTGGCCCGCCGCCTGGCCAGCCGGCTACTCGACGATCGTACCCGCATCGAGCAAGACGACTTGAGCCGCGAGAGCAATCTGCAACTCGTCGCCGACCGCGAAAAATGGACCGCCGAGAAGCGCAACGAAGACCCGCTGCTGTTTGCCTCGCACTCGGACTTCGTCACCCTTGCCCCCGATGGTCCCCTGCGCCAGATCTCGATTCCGCAGATGCGTTTGTTGAAGGAACGCGCGCAGTATCAGCCGTTGAAAGGCCGCCGGCGCGTCTTTCTCATCGACCGGATCGATCGCGCGAATGAGCAAGCGGCCAACTCGCTCTTGAAGACACTCGAAGAGCCGCCCGGCCATATGATCTTCGTCCTGACGGCGGAAAACGCCTATGATCTGCTACCGACGATTCGCTCGCGGTCTTTGCAGATGGCGATGCATCCGCTATCCACCGACGACATGGCCGCGTTCCTAAAGACCCGCCCGAAGCTCGACCAACTCGAGCGCCGGCTGATCCTGGCCGGCGGCCGCCCCGGCGTGGCCTTATCGCTCGACCTGGAGGTCTACGACAAGCGGCGGACGGCGATGCTCGCGCTCCTCAAGGTCGCCTCGCGCCAGGCGCCGTTCGCCACGTGGCTCAAGTTCTCCGAAACCATCTCGGCCAGCAAGAGCGAGAAACTCGAGTTCTACTTGCAGGTGCTCTACGGGCTGCTCGAAGACGTGCTTGTCCTACGGCATGGGGGCAAACGCTTGCAAAACCCCGACCTGCAGCCGGATCTGGCCGCCATGGCCGCCGCGGTCAGCTTTCGCTGGATCCAGGTGGCGGTGAAGGAAGTCGACCAGATGGCGGACTATATTCGCCGCAACATCCAAAAGGGCATCGCGCTTGATGCGTTGGTGGTGCGGCTGCAGGCCTTGTAGCCGGGAGCGGCTGGCGCCGTTGGTCTCAGGGTCAACTCACTTCACGTGTTTCGCGTCGTGGCGTTTTTGAGGAAAACCCGCCTCATAAAAAAGACAAACCTACTTGCCGCGACGCGCGGTGGCCAAACGCTTGACGAACGCTGCGTGTTCGGGGGAAGCCAAGCCCTGTTGCGCGGCGGGGAGGAGCTTGCCCTTCCACAGAGCATCCGGATCGAGCCACAAGCCGGGGAAGACGCGGGAGCGGAGAATGCCGTCGTCGGCGGGTTCCATCTCCTTGTACTTGCCGCGCACCAGCTGACGCCAGACGATGGCGCGGGGCTGCAGTTGAATGGTGAGGTATTCGCGGACGCCGGCGCGGCGGTAGAGCTCGAGCTTAATGCCGAGGTCGCGGGAGAGGCTGGAGCCGCTCACTTCGACGATCAGTTCGGGAGCGCCGGCGGCATACTTACCGGCGACGGTGGACTGACCGCCGAATTCCGGCAGGATACGAAGGAAAATATCGGGTTGCGGCGTGTCTTTGGGGCCCATTAACCAGGTGCCGTCATTGCCGGCTTGGCATCCCGGAGTGTAGCCGCGATACAGACCAGTCCACGTGCTGACATCGTGATGAACGGTGCAATGGTCCAAAGATACGGGAGAGGCCATGAAAACGACTCCATTGATGAGCTCGGCGTGCTTAAGGTCCGGCATCGCTTCCCAACGACGGAGGAATTCCGCGCTGTCGAGGCGGTCGCCTTCATGCAAGGTGGGCGGCAATGCAATGGCAAGATTTTGCACGGGGATAGCTCCAAGATCAGGTTATCACGCGTCTTCTGGGCTGGCTGCTCTTGGCCGGGTCGCTATGGGCACAGACGCCGCTGTCCTGCCCACCACGCATCCGCACCGTCAACCGAATCGGGCACGAAGGCCTGGTCTTTGCCTATCTGCGCGCGCCGCACCAGGATGGGCTGGATGTGATCGGCAAAACACCAGCCGGGCAGGTGCATCGTCGCGAGTGGTAACTACTCCTAAGCCTTCCAGAGCTCTTCGATCGGCGCGTAGGCGTCGCCGTCGCTGCGGGGCTCCGGGACGTAGTAGAAGCCGCGCTTGAAGGGGTCGTCGAAGCGGACGGTGCCCCAGTCGATGCCCATCGCGGAGTAGATGGTGGCTTCGACGTCTTCCATGCGGATGTTGCGTTGGCGGCTCCAACCGGAGTCGACGGTTTCGATGCCTTGGCCATCCGTCGAGCCAATCGTGCGGCCGCCACGGATCCCGGCACCGGCAAAGACCGCGAATTGCTGGGCAAAGTGGTCGCGGCCGGCCGTGGCCGTGAGCCGACCCGGCGTACGGCCGAACTCGCCCATCATCACGATCAACGTTTCGTTAAAGAGGCCACTTTTCTTGAGGTCCGCAATCAGGGCCGACAAACCATCGTCGACCGTCTTCAGATTAGCCGGTAAAACATTATTGGCGTAAATGTTCTGGTGGTTATCCCAGCCGCCGATCGTGATCTGCACGTAGCGCGTGCCGCCCTGGGCCGCCAGGACGTTCGCCGCCGTCAGGCAGGAGTTCCCAAAAGAAGTACTGCCGTAGCGGGCCGCGTCGGCCGCCGTCAGCCGGAAGGCATTGTTCACCTGCGTGTTGAACATTAGGCCGCGGCCGTTCTGGTAGAAGTTGTCGAAGTCCTGCATTTCGCGGCTGTAAGGGTTCGCGGTGCGCAAGGGCTTATCCAAGGACATCAGCAGATTCCACTTGGCATCGAAGCGTGTTTGGCCGTCGACGTTCGTGGTGTCCGGCAGGCCGCTGGCGGCAGTGTTGGCCGGCGCGGTGATCTTGAAGGGCGCGAAGTCGGCGGACAGGAAGCCCGAACCGATGGCGCCGTCGGAGTTAAGGCAAAGAAACGTGGGAAACACTTGCCCCGCTTTACGCTCCGCTTCCTTCTCGATCGCCACAATGGTGCCGATATTCGGCGCCACATCGCCCAGCACACCGGCCGGTGAGCGGCCGATCTGGAGCCAGGTTTGGCACAACTGATGCTGCAAGGCCCAGGGTTGGATAGAGCGGACGATGGCCAAATCGGGAATGTTCGTGGCCAGTTTCGGCATCAGGCCCACCGGGAACCGGATCCCGCTGATCGTTTCGGGCTTCATCAGGGCCAGCGGCGTGTCGGGGCCTTCCTTAAAGTCGAAGGTATCGACGTGGGAGGGTGCGCCGGCCAGCAGGATGAAGATGACGTTCTTCGCCTTACCGTTCGTCGCCGCGCCGCCGCGCTTCACCACATCCTGGCCCAGCGCGGGTCGCCCGGCCAGAAACATACCGGCTACGCCCGTGCCGGCCTGGAAGAAAGCCCGGCGCGAAAGGTAGGGGCGCTCAAAGAACGGCTGCGTCGTGTGGGGATTTCGCAGAAAGGATTTGAGGAATTTCTTTTCGTTGCGCATGATAGTCTCCCGGTTAGTAATTGAACACGAAGTCGACTTTGTTGTAGAGCGACCACACTAAGTCTTCGAGCCTCTGTTGCCGAAGCTGTGGCGAAACCGCTCCGCCTAGTAGCCCGGTGGAAATCATGGCCTCCTCCGAAGTCGGTGGCCGATTGAGGACGGTAACGAACAACTCGCGCACCAGGCCGGCGCTATCGCCCGTGGTGTATTTGTCGAGTAACTGCCGGGTAAAGGTCGGCACACCGGCATTCACCGCCGACCGCGTCCGATCCATCACGAAGCTGTCGTTCAACAGGTTCAGCACCTGCGGGATGGCGCCCTCGGCTTTGCGTTCCGCATCCACGCGGTTGCCCCGCAGGAAGCTATCGAGGAACTGGGCCATCGCTCCCCCCGGCAGCGTGCGGGTTTGCGGCAACTGCATCGCCCAATTGACCGTGGTGGTGGTACTGCCGCCAGGCACGGGTAAGGTGGAAACGTTGTAGGCGTAGCGTGGAATGGAGTTACTAATCTGGGCAATCCCGTCTACCACTTCCTCGGCCCACAAGCGGCGCACCAGATGGCGGGCAAAGTAAGTTTCGTATTGCGGCTGCCAGTTGCCGGAGTAAGCCGACGAGAGCTGATAGGCTTCCGAGTTACAGATTTTCCGCATTAAGTCGCGGAAGCTAAACCCGCTCTTCTGGAAGTCCGCGGCCAGGGCGTTGAGTAAATCCGGGTTGGTCGGCTGGATGGTCCACGGCGCGGGCGGCGGATTGTTTGGATCCATGCGGCCAGGGTCAAAAAGATTCGCCGGCTCAACGATCCCGCGGGTAAAGAACTGCTTCCAGATATAGTTCACGGAAGCGCGGGCGAACTGCGGATCGGCCACCACGATGCGGGCCAACGCTTCGCGATAGTTCTCGCCCGCCCTAGGCTTGCCGCCGTCGCCGAAAGGATAATCCGGAGTGATCACTCGCGTGGAGCCCACGGGCGAGCGGGGAGTCCGATTGCCGGTGGTGGTGTTAAGCGAATAATCGGCATTGCGGGGAGCATCTTCAAAGGACGAGTACCAGACGTTGCGAATGATTGGATCCGGATAGGTGCGGCGCGAAACGGACTTCGCGAAGAAGGCCGACAAGCCCCAGGACTGGGCGCGGGTGGCGGATTTGCCCCATACGCTTAACGCCTCCATGTGTCCGCGACCGTTGTGGCAAAGGATACAATTCTGATGGCCCATCCCTAGAAGGCGCTCGGCCACGATCTCGCCCTGAAAGTCATAGTTGTCCTGCACCGGGCCACCGGTCATCATGCCACCCAGGTTCCAATTCAGCTCCCCTTGCTCCCAGTTGTTGGTGCCGGTGGCGGTGATCATTTCGGTCACCATCTTGTCGTAGGGCTTATTCGCCGCGAGCGACGTCCTGATGTACCGATAGAAAGCATTCCGGCCCTCGGCGAAGCGCCGCACCTGGCCGTTGTCGTCGACGTTTTTAAACTGGTCGCCCAGAAACATCGCCCACTTGTCCGCCCACTCGGGCGTATTCAACAAGTCGTCGATCAGCTTGGCCCGCTTGTCGCTCGCGTTGTTCTCGACAAACGCCACGATGCGATCGTGCTTGGGAGGGCGACCGGTAAGGTCGAAGGTCACGCGGCGGATAAACTCATAGTCGTTGGTCTTCTCGGCCGGCGTGATGCCTGCGCTTTGCATCGCTTTAAAGAGAAATTGATCGATGAAGCTCAGTTGCTCCAAGCGGTCAAACACCGAAGCCTCCGTCTTGCCCGCCGACATCGGCCGGGCGAGATGCGAGACGGCCTCCACGGTCGCCTTCGAGAAACGGTACTGCCGCCGGGCCTGCCGGTTCACACTCTCTTCGTAAAACTCATCCCGATCGGACCCAAACAGCGTGCATTGGGAGTGGTCGGTGTTGAACACCAAATCGGTTTCGGCGTCCTTTACCGGCTCCTGCGCCGCTAGGTAGAACCAACTTCCGCCGCACAGCAATACCATTCCGGTGCCCGCCAGCCAGTGCTTCGTCTTACGCATTCTGTTCCCCCTACCGATCTCTTCGCTTACGTTGGGCTAAACCCAGACTGCCCTGTAAAGTTTCGTTAACTGCGAGGTGAAACGCAGCAAAAATTACCCTAGCTCTAATCATATCGGTAGTCCCAGGCGCTCCCAACGTGGGCTGTTGGGTTCATTTCGGGCCT
>JBBQQS010000227.1:0-8298 GCA_038215525.1 Bryobacterales bacterium | reverse complement strand
CACCAAGGCGAAGGCATGTACGACCGTATGTCCGGCATTGGGGCGCATGAGGTGATCATTGAGACACCGGACCCCGAAGTGGAGTTAGCGAATCTTCCCGAGGCCCGCATCGCCGACCTCTTCTGGGCCTTCCGCGACCGCGTCAACGACCTGAAACGCGACTTACGCCTGCGCTATATGGTGATGTTCAAAAACCACGGCGAAAGCGCCGGAGCGACCATCCGCCATTCGCACTCCCAACTGATCGCCTTGCCGGTGGTGCCGCACTTCACGGAAGAGGAACTCACCGGCAGCCTGCGCTACTTCGATTACCGGCAGCGCTGCATTTATTGCGACATGCTGAAGCAGGAGATCCAGACGCAATCGCGCATCGTGTGGAGCAACGATAGCTTTGTCGCCTTTACGCCTTATGCGTCGCGCTTTCCTTTTGAAACGTGGATCGTGCCGCGCCGGCATATGTCACACTTTGAGACGGTAACCGATGCGGAAGTGCGGCAATTGGCGACGGTGATGAAGCAGGTCTTGCAGCGCCTGGATGCGGCACTCGAGCAGCCGGCCTACAACTTCGTCATTCACACGGCGCCGGCGCAGGACGGGCCGATTGAGCACTATCACTGGCACATTGAGGTGATTCCGCGCGTAGTACGGGTGGCGGGCTTTGAATGGTCGACGGGGATCTACATCAACCCCACCGCGCCCGAAGAAGCCGCGGGCTTTCTGCGGGAGTGCGAAATTGCGGAAAAGCCTTAACCGACTCGAGCCGGCAGCGATCGCGGAGGCTGCGGCCTTCGACGATAACCGCGCCGGTTCGGTGGGTCACCCGGAAGGCCATCGCGGCGCCACGTTCAGCGAGTAAAGCGTCCAAGGGCCAGTCGTTGGCGGAGAGCATTTGGGTTTGTCCGGCGTGGGTAATGAGCACTGTCCAGTCAGCGCCGGGGGTGAGGCGAGCGGTTTCGAGGATGCGTTCGGCGACTCGCGATAACTGCTCCACACGAGTCTCTTCGGCGAAGGTGCCGCGGGCTTGAGCTTACTTCGGGTGAGGGATGATGGGCACCAGGTAGCAGATCGGCTAGAATTCAGATTTGGTACGGCATCTGGAAGCGGTATTTGAAGGGGGAGTTTTACGCCCACTACAACCGTTGCAATTGACGGAGTTTCAGCATGTGATGGTCACGATTGACGATAGCCTGGCTGTGGACGCGACCGAGTTTGATCACCGGCAAGCCGAACACTTCTGGATGAGGGAACATGGTCATGAGTACATCGGGCAGTGGGTGGCCGTGGATGGCGGCACGCTGATCGCCCACGGACCCAATGCGGTTGCCGTGCGGGACGAGGCCCGCCGCCAGGGGGTGGAACGTCCGTTCGTGGTTCGTGTCCCGCTGGATTTTGGCACACCGTCTGCCGGATGGCTTTGAAGTGATTCGGCTGGAATTCGACCGCACGCACGCCTACAAGGCCCCAGGGATCGCTCCCTGGGGCCTTCTTGCGTAAACGTCAGCTTAGTGTTTTTTGCGCGAACAGGCAGTCAGCGCGCCGTTGATGTCGACGGCGGCATTGCCTTCCTCAATGTGGTCAATCTTGCCGTCAACGTCGATCACGAAGGTCGCCCGGTTGGCGATCCCGCGATCGGGCATCAGCACCCCATAGTCCTTGGCCGCCTTGCGCGTGGCGAAATCGCTCGCGAAGGTGAATTCCGGATGAATGACGTTATCGGCCCAATACTTAAGGCTCGGCGTATTGTCTGTCGACACGCCAATTACCTCATAGCCCAAATCTTTAAATTTTGCGATACCAGCCTGGTACGCGGTCATTTCCTTCGTTCAACCACCGGTGAAGGCGGCGGGGAAAAAGGCTAGCACCACGCCTTTTTGTCCCTTGAAGTCTTTGAGCGAAACCGGCTTGTTCGCGATCGTGGCCAAAGTGAAGTCGGGCGCCATGTCGCCGACTTTCAGATGCGTCTTCGGTGGCGCTCCTGGTTGCGCGAGTGCGAAACCAGCCAGCACTCCGCCCGAAAGCGCGATAGCAGTTCTTCGATTCATACGAACCTCCCACCTGACAGACTAACACTACTCACGCCGGCGCCTATTACTGCTGTTGCGCGGCCTTCGGACCTCCGGCTTGCGCCAAATTCCCTTCTACCTCCGCCAACTGCTTGCGAACCGTCTCCACGTCCGAAGCGTTCGGCGCCAACTTCAGGTACAGCTTCATGTTGTCCGCCGCACCCGAAAAGTCCTGTTTCTGCGCCAGAACCACGCCCAGCACATGCGCCAACTTCGGCAAGCGCTTCTGGCTATCGAGCTTCATCCCCTCACGCGCCGACTTCTCCGCGCCTTCGAGATCCTGCAAATTGATGCTCGCCACCGAGTGGTAGAAGTAGGCCATGGGGAAGTCGTAAGGGTTCAGCTTGATAGCGCGGGCCGATGTTTCGGCTACTTCCTTCCACTTATTCTCGCGGGCATACAAGCCGGCCATTTGCAGATAAGGCTTGATGTACTTCGCGTCCGCCTCCACTGCCTTGGCGTAGGCTGCGGAAGCCTCTGCCGCCTGATTCTGGCGCTCCCGTAAGATGCCCAGTTCGTACCACGCTTCGGCATACTTGGGATAAAGAGCCACCGCGCCCTCCAACTCTTTCTGGGCTTCGGCCGGCTTCTTTGCCTTTGCAAACTTCATCGCCTTCTCGAGCGCCTTCTTCGCATCCTTCGGCGCCATCAGCGACGTGCCGCTCGTCGTGAACCCTTCCACATTCGCGCGCCGATGCAGGATGATGGTGCCGATGCTCGGGTTGTCCAGCGTCCGGCGGCCCGACAGGCTGATCACGTCCGAACGGTAGCCCGCCAAGTTAGCCCGAATCTCGCAGCCCATCAAATCGCGCTCAGTAATCTGCGGACCCGCGCCCGGCATCCGGTTCGAGTTGGCCCCCGGACGTCCCCCAAAGCCGCCGCCACCAAAGCCATCATCGGAACTGTTGTAGCTCGCGTCGGCCATCGTGGCTTGATTCTTGCCCAGCTCAAAGCTGAAGTGCCCCTTCGAATCGGTATAGCCCTCCGGCCGCGGCGATCCATTGCACACCCGCTCAATCACCACCTGCTCCGTCGGCGCCGTGCCGTCGTCGAGCATCACCTTGCCCGAAATGAAGATCGGGCGTGGGGCCATGTCAGGAAACTGCATCCGGTCGTTCGGATTCTGGCCCGGCGTCGTCTGCCGTCCTGGGAACGGCGTCGTGGTGCTGCCACCGCCGGGGCTGGGCGTGCCCACGCCACCGCCACCGCCACCGACGTTCCCCCCTCCACCGCCCCCTCCACCAGCCGCCGGAGTCGGTGCGGCGGGCTCCTGGGCCATTGCGAAAGCGGCCGCTAGCGTGAGGACGAACATCTTGGCGGAATTCTGGATAGTCATAGCTGAACCTCAGGTGGAATTGCCGCAATTATGACACAGGTGTTCCCTGAGGCAAACGGGTCAGATGTGACTTTTCCGGCCCAGGCAACAAAAAGAAAAACGCCCACCTTGTTGAGGGATGGGCGTTAATCGAACCCTGGGATTGCCAGGTGATGTTCAATGGGAGAATCGATTTCAACGGATTTGCGACCGCCAAAATCTTCGGTTGATCGAAGTTTAAGATCTTGGCTAGGGGAAGTCAACAGGATTTTCAGGGCAACGAAAAAACCACCTAACTATTTCCTTATCAGAAGCTTAGGGTAATCTGTGGAAAACTGGGCCCCGCCCGAAAACGCCTCCGAACGCCCATTTCTCGGCCCTCGGGTGGCCTGCAACCCGCGAAAACAAAGCAGCTTATCGGTTTCCACCTCACCTCGCCCGCCGAATCGCCCCTTCAAAGGGCGTGGCGCACAAAAAACCGAGAAAAAAGCCACTTTTTTTGTTGACGCCCGGCGAAAAACCCTCACAACACGTGCAGCTCCCGTTATTATTAAGCTTTGTTAACCATAGAACTCTCCCCCTAAGCGCGTCGTTACACTAGAGAGTATCCACGGGCAACCCATTATGCGACTCGAAATTAGCCATCTCTCCAAAACTTATGCCAACGGCGTCCGTGCCTTGGACGATGTTTCGCTCAGTTTCGAGCGCGGCATGTACGGATTACTGGGTCCTAACGGTGCAGGCAAGTCGACGCTGATGCGGACAATTGCCACACTTCAAGATGCCGACCAAGGCACGATCCGGCTGGGCGAGATCGATGTGCTGGGCGAGAAGGAACGCGTGCGCTCACTGCTCGGTTACCTGCCCCAGGACTTCGGCGTCTACCCCAAAATCAGCGCCTACGACATGCTCGACCATCTGGCCCTGCTGAAAGGGCTCGGCGCCGGCCGCCGCCAGCAGGTGGAGGCCATGCTCGAGCGGGTGAACCTCTTTGAGCACCGCAAGAAAGCCCTGGCTAGTTTCTCGGGCGGCATGCGCCAGCGCTTTGGCATCGCCCAGGCACTGTTGGGTCAGCCGCAGTTGGTGATCGTCGACGAACCCACCGCCGGGCTCGATCCGGGCGAACGCAACCGCTTCTACAACCTCCTGTCGGAGGTAGGCGAAAACGTCATCCTGATTCTCTCCACCCACATCGTGCAGGATGTGATGGAGCTATGCACCAACATGGCGATCATCAACCGCGGCCGCGTGCTTTTCGCCGGACGGCCGGAAGAAGGGACGCTGGCGCTGGAAGGCCGCATTTGGCGCAAGTCCATCGCCAAGGTCGATATGGCCGCGCACGAACAGCAATACCGGGTGATATCCACCAAGCTCATCGGCGGCCGCCCGCTGATTCACATCTACCGGGAACAGGACCCCGGCGACGGCTTCAGCCCCTCCTCGCCGGACCTTGAGGACGTCTTCTTCAGCCAAATCGCGGGGTTGGCCTAACATGTTCGGCCCCCTGCTCCGGTTTGAGCTCCGGCTGTGGCTCCGCGGCACCATGGTCTATATCTTCCTGGCCGTCGTCACGCTGATGGTCTTCGGCGCCGTAAGTTCGGACAAAGTCATCATCGGCCGCGCGCTCGAAAACACTTACCGCAACGCGCCGTTTGTCGTCGAAAACTTCTATTCGGTAATGTGCATCCTCACCTTGCTGATGACCACCGCCTTCGTCAACAGCGCCGCCACGCGGGACTTTTCTCAGAATACTTACCAGTTACTCTTCACCACACCGCTCAAAAAGCGCGACTACTTACTGGCCCGCTTCTTCGGTTCGTCCCTGGTGTCGGTAATTCCTTTACTCGGCGTGAGTGTCGCGATAATCGTTGCCAAATACATGCCTTGGGTGGATGCCGAGCGCTGGGGACCTATCCATTGGATGTCGCACCTCAACAGCATCCTCGTCTTTGCCTTACCGAATACCCTTTTCATCGCGGCCATCATCTTCGCCATCGCGGTACTTACCCGGAGCACGGTTACGTCCTTCCTTGGCGCCCTGGTCTTGCTCGTCGCCTACACGGTGGCCGAGACCTTTCTCGAAGATATCGACAACGAGCCCATCGCGATGATGCTCGATCCTTTCGCGATTCGCACGTTTTCCTTGATGACCAAGTATTGGACCGTCGCCGATCGCAACTCCCTCTCGCTCGGCCTCGAAGGCATGCTCCTCTGGAATCGTCTCTTATGGATGACCGTCGGAGCCTTGATTTTTGCCTTCGCCTATCGCCGCTTCGCCTTCGCCGAACGCAGCCACAAAGTGAAGGCGCCAAAAGTCGATAAACCTCTTGCCGCACGCCCTCGCGTCGCGCCAGAAAGCATCCGCGCCGCTTCGGCTTTGGTTCAATATTGGGGTGCGGCCCGAGTAGAATTCTGGGGACTGGTGAAACAAGTCTCGTTTATCGTCATCCTGGTGGCCGCCCTCTTGAATATGGTGCCGGCTTTGATCTTCAGTTCCACCGAAAGCTTCGGCGTCACCAGCTTCCCCGTCACTTACCTGGTGCTAGAAACGATAGCCGGATCCCTCTATCTCTTCAACATCGCCATCATCACTTACTTCGCCGGGGTCCTGGTATGGAAGGAGCGCGATGCCCATATGGACGACATTCACGATGCCTTGCCCTACCCCACCTGGATCAGTTTTGCCGCTAAGTTCTCTACCCTGCTTGGCGTGATCTTCCTAATCCAAGGGCTAGCCATGCTCACCGGTGTGCTGGTACAAACTTTTAAGGGCTACACTCGCTACCAAATGGGCCTTTACCTCACCGACCTCTATGTGGTGGACTATTCCCTCTTCTTCTTTCTCGCCGTGCTGGCGTTCTTCATTCATGTGGTGAGCCCTAATAAGTATATCGGGTACTTCGGCTATATCGCTTTTCTGATTGCGAACGCTTTCGTATGGGGCGCGCTCGATGTCACCAGCCGTCTGGCCAAATACAGTAGCCGGCCGCCGCATACTTACTCGGATTTCTTTGGCTACGCGCCCTATCTGGCCGGCTGGAGTTGGTTCACAGTTTACTGGCTCTTCCTCGCCGCCCTGCTCATCGCCGCCTCCATCGCCTATTGGCAGCGCGGGCGCGAAACCGCCTGGCAGATGCGGCACCAGGAAGCCCGCCAGCGCCTGCGCGGCAGCGGGGCCGTGATCACCTTCGCTTGCCTGGTCGGATTCGTCGGGACGGGCGCCTGGATCTTTTACAACACCAAGATCCTCAACACTTACATTTCGGGCGACGAAGAGAATGATCGGCGCGCCGATTATGAGAAACAATACAAACGCTTCGAGCATCTGCCGCAACCGCGCATCGCCGCCGTCCACTACGATATTGACTTAGTTCCCGAATCCCGCGCCGTCACCCTCAAAGCCGACCAAATCATTCGGAATACGCACACCGCGCCTATCTCCGCGGCCTACATCAACTACGATGCCAACTTCTCGCTGGACCTGAAGATCGACGGCGCCACGTTGGCCTCGGACGACAAGCGGCTGAGTTGGCGCACCTATCGTTTCTCGCCACCTCTCGCACCGGGCGAAGAGCGGCATATGCACTTCACCGTAAAGTACCAGGCGCGCGGTTTTGAGAACTCAGTGAGCGTCACGCGCCTGGTGCAAAACGGCACCTTCTTCAGTAGTGACGTTGCGCCTCAGATTGGCTATCAGGCTGAGAACGAATTGAGTAATCGGAACGACCGCAAAAAGCATGGGCTCAAAGAGAAAGATACGATGCCCGCCCTTGAGCGCAACTGTACGGCCCACTGCATGGATACCTACATCAGCAATAACTCCGACTGGGTAGCGGTAGACACGGTGATTTCGACCGCTCCGGATCAGATCGCCGTCGCGCCGGGTTCTTTACAAAAAGAATGGCGCGCTAACGGGCGTCGCTATTTTTCCTATCGTCTCGACCATGCTTCGCTCAATTTCTATTCCTTTGTCTCCGCCCGCTACACCGTAGCGCGGGAAACGTGGAATGGGATCAACCTCGAGGTCTACCATCATCCGGAGCATGCCTGGAATGTCCCCAAAATGCTGAAGTCGATGCGCAAGTCGCTCGAGTACTATACGGCCAATTACGGCTCTTACCGGCACCGCCAGGCGCGCATCATTGAGTTTCCTCGCGTCGCCGCCTTCGCCCAGGCTTTTCCGGGCACCATGCCATACTCGGAAAGTATCGGCTTTATCGCCAACTTGACTGACCCCGAAGATATCGACAAGGTCTTTTACGTCGTCGCCCACGAAATGGCCCACCAATGGTGGGCCCACCAGGTAATTGGCGCCAACATGCAAGGCGGCACTTTGCTGTCCGAGACCTTGGCCCAATACTCGGCGCTGATGGTGATGGAGCAAGAATACGGCCGCGACCAGATGCGTAAGTTTCTCGCCTATGAGATGGATAACTATCTGCGTAGCCGGGGGCGGGAATTGCTTAAGGAGCGGCCGTTGTTGCAGGTGGAAGCCGGACAAGGTTATATCCACTACAACAAGGGCAGCGTGGTGATGTACCAAGTAAAAGAGTTAATCGGCGAAACGGCAGTGAACCGTGCGCTCAAGAAAATCGTCGACCGTTACGGCTACGCCGAAGCGCCTTATCCCACTTCCTACGTCCTTCTGGATGCGCTACGCGAGGAGACACCAGCAGCTCTGCAGCCCCAGTTAGCAGACCTATTCGAGCACATCACCCTCCATTCCAACCGCACCCTCTCCGCCAAGGCCAGTAAGCGCCCGGACGGCAAGTACGACATTGAGTTAGAGTTCGAGGCCCATCAGTTCCGGGCGGACGCCAAGGGCCTCGAAACCGAGGTGCCCGTGGAAGGTCAGTTGGAGGTGGGGGCATTCGCCGCCCCGCCGAAGGGCAAGAAGTATGGCAAAACGCTGCATCGCGC
>JBBQQS010000226.1:0-8336 GCA_038215525.1 Bryobacterales bacterium | reverse complement strand
ACCGAACTGGGCGATCCTCGAAGGATTAAGTCCACCCTCTTCGCCCCGGAGTACTGCACCGAGTTCTCCAGCGCCGCCTCCGCAATTCTATAGAGTGCCGAAGAAATCCGCAACGGCAATCGCAGCCGGGGTTCGATTTTTTGAACCACCGGTGCCCGATGCTGCCTCCGGTAACGCTCTGCGAGCCGTTCGAGGGCAAACACCAGTCCCACACGTTCGACGACCGCGGGATTAATCTCATAGCTTAATTCACGTAACTGCTCGATCACTTGTCCGAGCAGATTTTGCACTTCGGCGGTCTTGGCCGTGAGTTCCGGCACTTGCGTACCGTGTTCCATCCGAATAAGGTCCAGGTGAAGCCCAGCCGCACTCAAAACCTGGTTGACATCGTCGTGCAGAATCCGCGCGATCCGCGCCGACTGCACTTCTTGCGCATTCATCAATGCGACTAGCGAATCCGCCAGCGTAACAGCTGGGGGCGCGCCCGAAAATTCGTTCAAGTCCGCCAAGCTAGGAACCTAGATTGTCGCTCATTTCTTGCGTGCAAGCACCTTTTTCGCGGCATTAATTACGTCGCGGGAAAGCAGTCCATATTTGTCCAGAATGCTCTCCGGAGTGCCGGACTCCGCGTAGCAGTTCTGCACGCCAACGAACTCCATGATGCAAGGTGTAGCCGAGGCGACAGTCTGGGCGATCTTGACGCCCAAGCCTCCGTCGACTAAGTGCTCTTCCGCCACCACGATGGCGCCGGTTTCGGCGACGGCTTTGTGCACCGCTTCGACGTCGAGCGGCTTGATGGAGTACATGTCGATGACCCGGGCGGAGATGCCTTCTTCGGCCAGCGCCTCAGCGGCGCGGATCGACTCGGCGACCATCAGGCCGTAGGCCATAATCGTGAGGTCGTGGCCTTCCACTAGCGTTTTCGAGCCACCGACAGGGAACTTGTCGCCGTCGTTATAGATGTGCGAAGCCTTGGCGCGGCCGGCGCGGATGAAGCAGGGGGCCGGGTGATAGGCCATGGCCTTCACGATCTCGAACATCGACGAGTCGTCGGCGGGGGCCATCACGATGAAGCCGGGCAGGGCAGTGGCGAGGGCGAGGTCTTCGATCGACATCTGCGAGGGGCCATCTTCGCCGATGGAGATGCCGCTATGCGTGCCGACTACTTTGAGAGGCACGTTGGGGTAAGCGGCGGTGACGCGGAGTTGCTCAAAGCCTTTGTTCATCACGAAGGCCGAGAAACTGGCGACGAAGGCGATCTTGCCCGAAGCGGCGAGGCCCGAGCCGATGGCGACCATATTGGCTTCGGCGATGCCGCATTCGATGAAGCGATCAGGAAACTCTTTGGCGAACAGGTGGGTGAAGGTGGACTTCGAAAGGTCAGCATCGAGGACGACGACCTGGTCATTTTCGCGGCCCAACGCCACCAGGGCGCGGCCAAAGCCTTCGCGCGTGGCGGGGCCTAATTTCAATTCGTACTTTGCCATGTTGATCGTGATTCCTTACGCCAGTTCGGCGAGCGCTTTCTTACACTCGTCGGCGGAGGGCGCCGTGCCGTGATACTTGGGATTGTTCTCCATGAAGCTGACACCCTTGCCCTTGATGGTGTGGGCGATAATGGCCGTCGGCTTGCCTTTGGTGTGGGCCGCCTCACTGTAAGCGGCGCGAACGGCAGAGGGATTGTGGCCGTCGATAGTGAGCGTGTGCCAGCCGAAGGCACGCCATTTGTCGCCGAGCGGCTCCAGGTCCATAATATCTTTCACCCAGCCATCGAGCTGGATTTTGTTGTAGTCGACGATGGCAACAATGTTGTCGACCTTGTGGAAGCTGCCGAACATGGCGGACTCCCAGATTTGGCCTTCCTGAATTTCGCCGTCGCCGAGCATCACATAGACACGCGAGGGCGAGCCGTTCATCTTGGCGGCGATCGCCATGCCGAGGCCGACCGAGAGCCCTTCCCCGAGCGAGCCCGTGGAGGCTTCGAGCGCGGGGATGAACCGGACGTCGGGATGGCCCTGGTAGATGGAGCCCATCTGACGCAAGGTGTTGAGCTGGTCCTTGGGGAGATAGCCGCATTCGGCCATCACCGAATAGAGGACGGGGGCGGCGTGGCCTTTGCCGAGGATGAAGCGATCCCGGTCAGCCCACTTGGGGTTCTGGGGGTCGTGCTTCATCTGGTCGAAGTAGAGGCCGACCAGGAGTTCGACGGCGGAGAGCGAGCCACCTGGGTGGCCGGACTTCGCCGCGGTAATCATTTCGATAATGTCGCGCCGGACGCGCTTGGCAATGGCTTCGAGTTCGGTGAAGGACGGGGTTTCGACGGACGTCATGATGCTTTGTCTAGGGTAGCACTAGGACGTCGGTACTGGGGACACGGGGTTGCTGCGCAGACGGGGTTGCGCGGCAGACATTTTGTATGTACACTTCGGGAGTGGGATTGGCACGTGCGATTTTCGACCGAGACGCCGCCAGTCTTTGACGACGACCTCGCCATCACTGTCGCCGACGAAGGAAGCGATCCAGGAGAGTCACGTTTTGTCACGATCGCCTTGGGTGCGAACGGCCGCGTGCTGTCGGTCGTTTACTGCTATCGGGACGAGGATATTCGGATCATTTCGGTGCGACCCGCCGATCCAAGTGAGCGAGAAGAGTACGAAGGATAACCATGAAGGACCAATACGACTTCAGCAAAGGGAAACGCGGCCGAGTAGTCGTCGAGCCGCCGCCGGAACCGGGCAAGGTGAAGATCACCATTCGCCTGGACGAAGACCTGCTCAACCACTTTGGCGCGATGGCTGACGCCTCCGGCGGCAAGAGTGGATATCAGACGCTGATTAACGCGGCCTTGCGGGAGTACGTGGACGGCAAGGCGCCGAAGATCGAGGAAACGCTGCGGCGGATTCTGCGGGAAGAGTTGGGGAAGAAGCCCAGCGCGGCTTAGTCCATGAAGTAAGGGTGTCTGGCAAGAATTGCCAGTCCTGATGACCTTGCGCTATGCCTACGCGAAATGTGAATCTGACCCAGCACTGGGACCGTTTCATTGACGGCTACATCGAGTCCGGGCGCTTTAGTAACGCGAGCGAAGTGGTGCGCGAAGGCCTGCGACTTTTGGAGCAGCGGGAACTGCGCGACAAAGCCAAACTCGAATGGCTGCGTGGCGCAGCTCAAGAGAGCTTCGACGAAATCGAGCGTGGCGAGGGGATTGAGTTCGACTCCATGGATGACTTGGCGGTCTATCTTCGCCAAATTGGAGTGGAAGTGCGGGAAGAGATAACCGCTGAGCGGAAGCGTGGCTAAGGCTCGTTCGGGCGCGATTCTATTGGTGTCGAGCAGCCGTACCCTTATTGCAAGCGAATGGGGGCTTGGTGGAGAATATCTCGCATCACTTGGTGGAACTCGTCGACCTCTTCCGGCTGTTCGAGGTCGCGGTAGGGGTGAGCGCCTCCACCGACAACGGAAACGCTAGGAGAGGTTGCAGGCGTGGGTCCTGGTCATCTCGAGCTTGCCGTGTACTTCGCGCCGAAGTGAGCGAGCAGGGCATCCAGCCCGCGCTCTCCGATGCCTCAAACGACGTTCAGGAGGGCTCGTTCGGCCGCTCGCTCCGGTGCGTCGATCCGAAGGAGCCGGACGGTGACGCGCGCGCTGGCGGTCAGCGCTTCAAGGATTCCGGAGGTGATGCGAAAATGATCGGTCCAAGCATCGCGGCGTGGATGGAACACGCGGATCGCTTCGTGGCTGATCGGATCGATTGCGGCTACGTCGCTGCCCTTATACCGATTGCAGAGGACGCAGGCGTAGGCGAGGTTGTCGAAGTTCGATGTGCCACCGTGCTTGCGGCTGATGATGTGGTCGACTTGGAGGGGGAACGCCGCTTGGTCTTCGTGGATGAAGCAATACTCGCAGCGAAATTTGGCGCGCTCGGCTACTTGGTCACGCAGGCGGTCGCTGATGTCGCTAGCCACGACGGAGACGTAGCTTGGCCTTGGCTTTGGCCATACGGAGGATATGCTCGAGTTCCATGTAGTGGTCGAGTTCGGCCTTTTCAAGTGGAGCTAAGCCATCGGCCTTCTCGCGTTCAATCAGTTCCAATACCCGTCGCTGCGCTTCCAGCGAAGGACGAAACTGTGCCACCTCGGCCGGGGTGGAGCCGGCGGCGATGAAGTCGATGATTTCGAGATAGGCGGGGCTGGCAACGCTCATGGTTTATTTTATCATTGCTTGTCAATACCACTGGGGTTTTAGGGACTACTGGGGTTTTAGGGCGGGTGGCTCGGGCTTGCGCATGGTGGCGGCGATGCCGGTGATTAACCTCGCTCCGCGTTGAAAGGTTAAGTAGTTAAAACCCCAGCGGATGAAGACTAGGACCCGGGCTTCGAACTCGACGATATACATCAGATGCACGAAAAGCCAGAGGAGCCAGGCGATGGGGCCAGAGAACATCAGTTTGCCGAATTTCTCGAAATAGGCGACGGCGGCGGTACGACCGATGACGGCTAGGGAGCCTTTGTCGAAGTAGCGGAAGTGGGCGGGGGCCGGCTTTCCCTTGAGACGCGCCATGATGACTTTGGCGGCGTATTTGCCTTGCTGCATGGCGGTGGGCGCGACGCCGGGCAGGGGATTGCCGTCTTGCAGCATGGAGGCTAGGTCGCCGACGACGAAGATGTCGGAGTGGGCTCCGGCGGTGAGGTCCGGGTTGACGAGGACGCGGCCGCCGTGGTCGAGGGGGACGCCGACGTCGCCGAGGACTTTGCCGAATTCAGAAGCGCGGACACCGGCGCCCCAAAGGACGGTTTTGGCTTCGATTCGCTCGACCCCGGCAGCGGTCTTTAAGGTGACCCCGTCGGCGTCGACGCCGGTGACGCGAACTTTGTTGCGCGTGCGGACCCCGAGTTTGATGAGGGACTTGACGGCGGCGTCGGAGAGGCTTTCGGGATAGTTTGAGAGGATGCGTTCGCCGCCATCGAGCAGCAGGATGCGCGCGTTTTCGGGCTTGATGTTATCGAACTCGTTGCGCATGGTGTCGTTGGCCATCTCGCCCAGGGCGCCGGCGAGTTCGACGCCGGTGGGTCCGCCGCCGACGATCACGAACGTGAGCCAGGCGTTGCGCATATCCATGTCGGGCTCGCGTTCGGCTTCTTCGAACGCAAAGAGGATCTTGTGGCGCATGCGGGTGGCGTCTTCGATGGTTTTGAGGCCGGGGGCGAACTCCTCCCATTGGTCGTTGCCGAAGTAGGAGGTGCGGGAGCCGGTGGCGACGATCAGGGTGTCGTAGGAGATGGGGCCGACGTCGGCGAGGATGAGCTTTTTTCCCACGGCGTCGATGCCGATGGCTTCATCGAGCAGGACTTTGGCGTTAGGCTGATTCGACAGAACACTGCGGAGGGGGGCGGCGATTTCGCCGGGCGAGAGCGAGCCGGTGGCGACCTGGTAGAGCAGAGGCTGGAAGAGGTGGAAGTTGCGGCGGTCAACCATGGTGAGGCTGATGTCGGCATGCTTTAAGGCCTGGGCGGCGTAGAGTCCGCCGAAGCCGCCGCCGAGGATGACGACCTTATGGGCCATAGCTACATGCTCCTGCGATTTTCGAGCGATTTGGACATGGTGACTTCGTCGGCGAATTCGAGGTCGCTACCGACGGGAATGCCCATGGCGATGCGCGTGACGGAGACGCCAAGCGGCTTCAGGAGCCGTGAAAGATAGACGGCGGTGGCTTCGCCTTCGACGGTGGGGTTGGTGGCGACAATGACTTCTTTCACGTCTTCAAGGCGTTCGAGCAAACCCTTGATCTGCAACTGATCGGGCCCAATGCCGCGCAGGGGAGAGATGGAGCCGTGCAGCACATGATAGACGCCGTGGAAGCAGCGGGTGGTCTCAATGGGCAGAATGTTGTGGGCCTCTTCGACGACGCAGATCGAAGTAGTATCGCGATTGGGATCGCGGCAGAAGACACAGAGCTCGGCGTCAGAGATATTGCCGCAGCGGGCGCAGATGCCCAACTTGTCTTTCACGTCCATCACGGCTTGGGCCAGACGCTCGGCATCGTCGCGGCCGCAGCGCAGAACATGGAAGGCGAGCCGCTGGGCTGACTTCTGCCCGACGCCGGGCAGGCGTTTGAATTCGGTGATCAGGCGCGCGAGCGGTTCGGCGAAGTCCGGCATGGCTAAAAGAGCCCGGGGGGCAGGCCCATGCCGCTCATCATGCCGCCCATCTTGGCTTGGGCCTGGCCGTCCACCTTGGCGGCGGCTTCATTGACGGCGGCCATCACCATGTCGGCGAGCATTTCGACGTCGGTGGCGGCTTCGGGGTCGATGGTGACGCCGAGCACTTTCTTATGGCCGTCCATCTTGACGTTCACCATGCCGCCGCCGGCGGAGGCGTCGACGCGAATGAGCGCCACCTCTTCCTGCAGCTTGGCTTGCATCTGCTGGGCTTGCTTCATCATGTTTTGCATGTTGCCGGGGAGTTTCATGGGATACCTCGCTTTAGTAGTCGCTCAGATCGCGGACTTGCCGCACTTGGGAGCCGGGAAAAAGTTCTTGGAAGCGCTGGACCTCGGCGTTGGCGAGGGCGCGGGATTCGGCCTGATCCTCGCCGCCGGCGGGGCGGGCTTTTTCGATGGTGTTGGCGGACGGGGCCGGGTCGCCGACAGTGAGCTTGATTTTAGCGGGCCGTCCGAGCACTTGGGCTAAGGCCTTCGGAAGGTCCGGCCCTTTCATGCTGAGGCCGTAGGCTTTGGGGGTGACGAAGACCACTTCGTTGCCGACTTCTTCCACCGATGAATTCTCGACGGCATCGGCCGTGAACTGCTGGCCCATTTCGATGAGCGCGGCGTGGAGGCGTTGTGGCAGGCCGCTGTCGCCTTTCGATGGGGCGGGTTCCTGCGCGGGGGGGGCAGCGTCTTGCTGGATGTCATTGGCGGGCGCGGCTGGGGCCGGAGGGGCCGGTTCCGGCCGGACGGGTGGCGGTGGGAGAGTGATGCGTGGCGGGGCGGCCATGCGAGTGGGTGGCGGGGGGAGTTTTACGCCGCCAGCAGGCGGGCTGCTCGCGGGAGGCGCGGGGGCGGGGGGTGTGCCGCTGCCCAGCGTGGCGATCAGTTGTTCGATGGAGGCTAACCTTCCGGCTTGCACCAACTTCACCAAGCCGAGTTCCAGATGCAGCCTCGGTTGCAGCGAATACTGCAGGTCCTTGAAGAGGTCCAAGGTGAGTTGCAGGTAACGGGTCAGGTCCTCCTCAGAGAACTTAGTGGCGACGGCGCCGAAGCGCTCGCGCTCAGAAGGTGAGGCGCCGAGCAGCCGGGAGGCGGGGCCGGCAACTTTGGTGACCAGCAGATTCCGGAAGTAGCGCGACAATTCGCGGCAGAAATGTTGCAGACTTTGGCCGGTGCGTTCGAGTTCGGCGACGATCTCAAGCATGGCGCTCGAGTCGGCCGCAGCGAGCGCGTCCGTCACCTGGGTCAAGGAATCGAGCGAGAATCGCCCCAGCAGCGCGCGGACTTCGGCGCCGCGGATCACGTTGCCGCAGGCGGCGATGGCTTGGTCGAGCGCCGAGAGCGAATCGCGGACGCTGCCTTCGCCGGCTTGGGCGATGACGGCCAGGGCCTCGTCGTCGGCTTCCACTTTCTCCAAAACGCAGATCTCACGCATGCGCGTCACCAGCTCTTCGAAGTCGACCGAGCGGAAGGTGAACTGCTGGCAGCGCGAAGCGATCGTCACGGGAATCTTGTGCGATTCGGTGGTGCACATCAGGAAAACCACCCACTCGGGCGGCTCCTCCAGGGTCTTCAGCAAGGCGTTGAAGGCTTCGCTCGTGATCTGGTGCGCCTCGTCGACGATGAAGACTTTATAGCGGTCGCGCGCGGGGCGAAAGCGGACATTCTCCCGCAGTTCGCGCATTTCGTTGATGCCGCGGTTGGAGGCGGCGTCGATCTCGATCACGTCCATCGAGTTGCCCAGCGTCACTTCCTTGCAACTGGCGCAGACGTTGCAGGGGGTAATGGTGGGGCCATTTTCGCAGTTCAGGCAGCGGGCGAGGATGCGGGCCACGGTGGTTTTGCCCGTGCCGCGCTGGCCGGCGAAGATGTAGCCGTGGGCGATCCGCTGTTGGCCGATGGCATTTTCGATGGTCGTGCGGACAGCTTCCTGGCCGATCAGTTCCTCGAAGCCTTGCGGCCGGTACTTGCGGGCGATGACTTGGTAGGCTTTTTGTTCTGACACGTTTACTTGGGCGGCCATATGCCAAACCCCGGGTGATCCGCGGCACACAGCCGAACCCACTACCGTTGCTTCCTTCCGGACCTGGCGGGGTTCGCAGGCAGACCATTGCACGAAGCCCGGGGCCTG
>JBBQQS010000225.1:0-8350 GCA_038215525.1 Bryobacterales bacterium | reverse complement strand
TTCCGCTCCGAGCGCGATGGCGGCGGCATCTACGTGGTCTCCACCCTCGGCGGAACCGAGCGCAAGCTGGTAGCCGAAGGCCGCGATCCGCACTTTTCTCCCGACGGCCGGTGGATCGCGTATTGGATCGGACAGCCAGGCGTTTTTTACCGCGGTGGCTACGGACCCTCCCGCTCGTACGTGATTCCCGCGGCGGGTGGCGCGCCGAAGGAACTGGGTGTGGGCGGGGGACCGATCTGGGCCTCGAATACGAAGATCCTGTTCCAAGGCTACAGCACCACGAGCGCCGACATTTACGTGACAGACTTCCCTAGCGGGACGCCAGCCAAGACGGGAGTTTATGCCGTGCTCGCCAAGCAAAAGCTGGTGATGGGCTACGGTCCGATGACCTGGACGGGCAAGGATCTCATCCTAACGGCGGGAACGGGCAATCTATGGCGAATTCCCCTGTCCCCCGAGACCTTCCAGGCCACCGGCGACGCGCATCGCCTCACTGCGGGCGCCCATGCCGATTCCCATGCCAACGCGGAGGGCAAGCACCTCATTTATGGTGCGGCATTTCAGAATGACGATGTCTGGAGTCTGCCGATCGAGTCGGACTCCGCGGCGGTGAGGGGAGATCCGTTACGGCTGACGCAAGAGCTGTCGAGCGAATTGGGCAGTTCGGTGACGGCCGATGGGAAACGAATCGCGTTCATGTCGCTCCGCAACAACAAGGTTCACGTGATGCTTCGGGACTTGACCACTGGCGTCGAGACCACGTTGCATACCTTCGACGAGCCCAGAACCCTCTTCGCCGCGATCCGGCCCGACGGTAAGCAGGTCGCCTGGGTCGACGGCCAGGGAAAAAGCTACTTGGCGTCGGCCGATGGTTCGGGGGGGGTGGAACCCATCGCAGGGCCAGATGGCGGGGTGTTTCGTTGCTGGGCAGGCTCGCGCCGGATGATCTGGACCAAGGGCAGGGAGACCTTCCTCCTAGAACCCGAAAACAAGCGTTCGTGGCTCGCGGCGCGCAGCAATTTCTCGAGCCCGCACGCATCCGCCGATGGCCGGTGGGTAGCGGGCTATGACATGAGCACCGAGGGAAGAAGCCCCATCGTCATCTTCACGCTTGGCGAAGAGGGTGCGCCAGCGGACAGCAAAGACGTCATCCAGGTGACCGACGGGTCGCACTTCGACGCGCTGCCCGACTTCTCGCCCGATGGCAACCGGCTCTACTTCGTTTCCCATCACGACGGCTTCCAGTGCCTGTGGACGATCCGGCTCGACCCGCGGACGAAACGCCCGCTGGGGGAGCCGAAGGAGGTCTATCACTTTCACTCCGCGCAACGGTCGCCGACCTACGTAATGTTCGGGCGCCGGATGCTCACGGTGGCGAAGGATAAGATCGTGTTCAACATGGCCCAGCGGACCGGCAACATCTGGATGACCGACCTGCCGGAGGAAGGTCGCCCCTAACGAGGCATGAGTGCCCAACTTCAGTGGCGTTCAGGTTCGTCAACTGCCAACTAAAAAAGGCCCTAAGTGCCAGACACGTCACTGCCGCGCTGAGTCGCAGCCGTGCAAAATTCGTCCCGTTCTGCTTGGCCTCGGCCCTTCCCTCCCGAATCCTCGACCCCATGCCGGTTTATCCCGGCGCTGCCAGACACTTTGGCGACACCCTGCTAAGCCGGCTGAATGTTTTGGTTCACCCGGAAGAAATTCTCCGGGTCATACTTCTTTTTGATCTCCGCCAGCCGCGCGAGGTTGGGCCCAAACGGGACCGTCATATCGACCGCGTCGAAATCGAGCACAGACAGCAGTTGGCCCTGTGCCGAAAACGGCTTTAACGCCGCCGCCGTCTCCCTCGCCCACGTGCGGTTCAATTCGGTATTGCCGGGCTCCGTCCACTGCGCCGCGATAATGACATCCCAATCGTTATGGCGATGCGGGAATGCCGTTGCGTCGTTCGCTACCCTCCCCGCCGCGCCACCGTAATATTCAACTGCCATCGCCGATAGTGGCGACGGCGACTGGTTCGCTCGATCGACGATCTCGCTGATGGCGCCGTCGGAGAGGTCGCCGAGCATCGCGGATTTCCAGTAGTTGTAATTGCCATCCGGAAACGACGGAGCCAACAGCCCCTGCATCACGGGAAAGGGCATCGGCTGTACCGTGTCCATCACCGGGGGCCCGAACGCCCGGAGCGGCGCCAGGACCTTTGTGCCTTCCGCGACATCGCCGCAGTAGCATGGAATAATAGCCACAACCTGCATCCCATCCGGCAGCGTCAGTAGGGCGCCGTACACGGTTACCTCATCTGGCGCCGTCTTCATGAAATCCCGAAAATTCCGCAGTACCTCAACCGCCATGGCTCGCGGATAAACCAGCAACCCGCCCAGCACCATTCGCACCGGATGCGCCCGAAACTCAAAGGAAACCACAATCCCGAAGTTCCCGCCGCCCCCGCGCAACGCCCAAAATAGATCTGGATTCTCGCCGTCGCTGGCCGTCACCACCGCGCCATTCGCCGTCACTACCTGCGCGCTCAACAAACTATCGATCGTCATTCCATATTTCCGAACCAGCCACCCCACTCCCCCACCGAGCGTCAACCCCGCCACACCCGTCTTCGGCACCACTCCCACCGGGACGGCCAGCCCGAATACATGGGTCTCCCGGTCAAGATCGCTCAACATTGCTCCGCCCTGAACCCGCACCGTCCGCGCCGCGTCATCCACGTGTACCGCCCGCATCCGCGACAGGTCGATCACAATCCCCCCATCGCACAACGCCCGCCCGCCAACATTGTGACCTCCGCCCCGAATCGCGGTTAGTAACTGGTTGACTCTCCCGAAATTAACCGCCGCAACCACATCGGCGACCCCGGAACAACGGGCGATAATGGCCGGCCGCTTATCGACACTCGCATTCCATATCTTCCGAGCTTCCTCATAACCAGCATCGGCGGGTTGGAGGATCTCACCATTAAAACTGCTTTTCAGGTCGTCGATATTCATGTTCACAATATTACTCCTCAGCAATCCATGCGATATTCTGAAAACGGTACGCTAGGTTCTTCGACCAGCCCGCCGTTCTCTCTATTTATGCTTCGCCTAACACCTCACGATATTCGGCGCAAAACTCCAGGCCAGAATCGTTCGCTACTCTTTTCCAGTAGGGCTAATTCAATGAGCGGCGCTGGTCCAGCAGTGCCTTCGCCCCAACCAGGTCAGGCGTGTCAAAACCTTCCTCGAACTCGCTTCCTCCCGCCGCGACACCTATCTGGCAAAAAATATTGGAATTGTAATTGTCCTCTGTGACCCGCTTACGGGGCAGGCTAGGACAACCGGTCGACTAGAAAGAAAGTAAGTAAGCGGTTAAAGCACTAGCCGCATCCGGCCTTCTTACGGCATCCGATAGTTCCACTCCAGCGTCCCGACTCCGGCCGGGGCATTGGTGCTGATGAAGCCAGTCGAGCCGCCGAACACCGCGCGGAATCGCAGCGGCGGGCCGGGCAGATACTGGAAATTCAAGTAGGAGAGCACGCCGTTCAGACTACCGAATGGCGAAACGGTGGTGAGCACGATGGGACCCGCCATCGCCACCGAAGCGTTAGGCTTGTCCACGGTGAGGAGATTGTAGACCTCCATCTCGAAGTAAGCGATGGTGGATTGGTCGGTAGCTGGGGGCAGCTGGGGCAGCGGATACGGCGCATTGGGCGGCACCAGATAGACCTGGACGCTCAACATATCCCGCTCCGCGAGCGGGAAGCGATAGCGCACCCGGAGCTCAAGCGCACCGGATGCCAGCGCCGCGGTCACCTCAGGCGGAAAGGGCTGGGGTGTCAGCACGCCGGTAGGTGGCACTTTCGACTCAATGTCGAACTTCAACCGTAGAGCGTTCACGCGCTCGGCGCTCGCCGGGACCGCCAACGCGCCAGCCGCGGCGCCCATCATCCAAACTCGCCGGTTCTGACTCATACCAAATCTCCCTCTTTGATTTTCAAAACTCCCACTCCCGTTTGCGCGCCGAGGACATGACTGCTCGCCGTGCCTGACACCGCCATCCGCATCCGGGTTGAGTCCGCCGGATCGAAAGCCGCCGACAAGACCATCATGCGAGAGGTTAGATCGCCGAAAAACGTGCTGCTGGGATTGCCGACGATGAGACCCGTCATGACGAAATGCAGAAGAGGATCCTTCTTCACCAGCACGCTCGTGACATCGGTGAAGATCTCGATCAGGATGCGAGGGTCGCCGGCCGGAACCACATTGGCCGCGGAGAGAGGCTTGGCGGGCTCCTCATAGTAGGCCAAGTTGCGCAGAACATCTCCGAAATAAGGGAACTCCATTCGCAGCCGCTGTCTCAGTGTTCCCGCCCGTACCCGGTCGGCAATGGAAGGGTGCGGCACCAAGTTATTGGTGGGCGGATCCACCAGAAAGGCGAAGCTGGAGTTCATTTCGCAAGCGAGCTCGTAGCGTTGCGCGAATTGGGTGGCGCGGGCACGGCTGGGCAGGGCCAGCGAGGCGAGTCCGGCACCGGCGGCCATAAATTGGCCTCGGCTTAGGTTGTGTCTCATTCAGGAATGCTCCTCCTAGTTGTTCAGGACCCGCTCACAGCGGCGTCTTGAGTAGGAATAGCGGAATTTCAAGGTGGCAGGGCTCACGGAGCGAGAAACTTTTTTTGTAGCGGGGAACTGGATTTACGGTAAGTGATTGAGGCGGATAGGATTCTCGTGATTAAAAAAAGTGGACCTAACTCTTTAGGTGTAGAATCAAAGCGCTAATTGTGCAACCGGGTCTTGACGGTGCTGGTAGACAGGAGTTGGCAATGCCGGAGGAGTCGGTGACTTTGTTGCTCGAGGAGTGGAGCCATGGCGACGCAACCGCCCTGCAGCGAATTATTCCGCTCGTCTACCAGGAATTGCGGTCGATGGCGTTTCGGGAGTTACGACGCGACTCCGAAGCGACCTTGCAGCCCACGGCACTCGTGCACGAAGCCTATTTCAAGCTGGCGGGCCAGACGCCGAAGGACTGGCGGAACCGGCCACACTTTCTTGCGGTTTGCGGCCAGATCATGCGGCAAGTGCTGGTGGACCAAGCCCGTACGCGAAAGGCGATCCGGCGAAACAGTGGCGATCGGCCGGTGGCGATCCTGGACGAGCTCGACGGGTTGCCGACGTCGCGCGACGTCACCGATCTGGATGACGCGCTGCAGGCGCTGGAGGCGCTCGATCCCCTCAAGGCCAAAATAGTAGAAATGCGTTACTTCGCGGGGATGGAAGTCACCGACGTGGCCGAAGCTCTCTCCTGCTCGCCAGCTACGGTGAAGCGCCAGTGGGCTCTGGCCAAGGCATTCTTATACCAACAGCTTACCCAAGCGGGTCAGGGTTAGCGGACGGGCAACCGATGCAGGAGCAGCGCTGGAGACAAATCGACACCATCTTTCACGGAGCGATGCAGCTTTCGCCCCGGGAGCGCGAGATTTATCTACGGCAGGCCTCTGGCGATGATACCGGTCTACGCGACGAAATCGAGGCTTTGGTGAAAAGTCACGAAGCGTCAGCGGAATTCCTGTCGCGCCCGGCGATGGTCCAGCCGGACCGTGTTTTTGGCCCGTACCGGGTGATCCACGAGATTGGGCGGGGCGGCATGGGGATTGTGTATCTCGCCGAACGGATCGACCGGCAGTTCGAGAAGCGAGTGGCGATCAAGGTGGTACCTGACGTCTTCCTACCGGAAAAGACGCGGAAGGCGATGGAGTTCGAGGTGCCGATCCTCGCCAGCGTGGAACATCCCAACATCGCGCGCTTGATGGATGCGGGGGTAACTCCCGAAGGTTTCCGTTGGATCGCTCTCGAATACGTTGACGGCGATCGGGTGGACAAATTTGCGGCCAGCCAAGGGCTGAGTGAGCGGCAACGCCTCTTGTTGTTCCAACAGATCTGCGACGCGGTGCAGTACCTTCACCGCAGCCTGATCGTCCACCGCGATCTGAAGCCTTCCAACATTCTGGTGACCACGGAGGGCCAACCGAAGCTGTTGGACTTCGGGATCGCGCGCGTGGTGAGTCTGGCGGATACGGGAGCTGACCTGACGCAAGTGCCGGCCTTCTCGCCGGGTTACGCGAGCCCGGAGCAGTTGGCCGGGAAGCGGGCGACCACCGCGGCGGACGTCTTTTCGTTGGGCGTGGTGCTGTACGAACTCCTGACCGAAAAGCCCTATCGCCTGGAGCATGGTCTGGAGGTGGAGGTGGATGCGGAAGCGCGGCTGGAAGCGCTTGGCGGAGACTTGGCGAGCATCGTACGCAAGGCGGTGCGGCCGGATCCGGATCAACGCTATCTGTCCGTGTCGGCGCTTTTCGATGACCTGCGGCGGTATCTGGCGGGTGAGCCGATCCTAGCGCGTCCCGATAGCGCCTGGTACCGCGTCAGGCGATTCGTCGGCCGGCATCGCTGGGGAGTGGCGGTAAGCGCCGCGGCCGTGATTCTGGGAGTCTTTGCCGTGGCCACAGTGGTCTATCAATCGCGCCTGGCCCAGCGGCGGTTCACGCAGATGCGGGAGTTTTCCCGCGAGGTGGTCTGGGATTTGGCGGCCAAACTGCCCAACTTCGCCGGAAATCGCGGATTCCGGCGCGAATTGCTGCAGAGCGGCATCGGCTACTTGGATACCCTCTCCCGGGAAGCCGGCCAGGACGTTCCGTTGTCGCTCGAACTGGCGAGAGGGTATCTGCGAACGGCGGATGCGTTGAGCTTAAGTTCCTCCGGTCTGGTGCCGGACCTGCCGGCTGGCGCCACCAACTACCAAAAGGCGATCGCTTTTGCGGAAAGAGTGGGAAACGGCAGCCCGGAGTGGGACGAGGCGCAGGACATTTTGATTTCCGCGCGCGCGAAGACGAGTGCTTACCGGAAAAACCAGCCGGGTTTGCAGGCGGCTCTGGAACAGGCGCGCGTCCGGTACCGGATGGACCCGTCGCGGGTGAGGCGCGCTGAAGTGCTGGCGGATTGCGAGTACTTGGCGGGGGCGCGGCGAACGGCCGCGCTCCGGCGCGCCTTGGCCGTGGTGGAGACGACGTATCGGGCGAGGCCCAACCAGGAAGATGCGCAGCGGTTGTATTTCGGTTGGGTAGCAAAGGCCACACTGCAAGTGATGTTCGAAACGCCGAAATCGGCCTGGGAGATCTTTGCCCCGGCCGTCGGCATGGGGCGCGCGTTGCTCGCCGCGCACCCCAGAGATCAGGCGCTCGCTTATCAGCTCGCGATGGCTCTCGGCAGTTCGGCACCGTCACGGATGAGGGGGCAACCGGCCGGGCTGGCACAAGCCAGGGAAGAATTAATGGAATCGGTGGCAATTTTCGACAAATACCGCCCGGTGGATCCTACGGATTTCGATTACCGGGGATATTCGGCGATGACGCGCATGGGCATCTCAGATCTCGAATTCCGATATGGAAATCACCGGGCCGCGTTGACGGCGGCCCTCGAAGGGCTGGAGATCATGAAGCCGTTCCCCGGAACTCCGCACGAAGATCCGTCTTACCGCATGGGAATGGCCGGGCTGCACGTTTTCGCCGCGCGGGCTTATCACGGGGCGAACCAATTATCTAAGGCTTGCGAGCACTATCGGGAGTCCGACCGGTTTTACGGAAGACCGCGGAACGCCCCGCCGGGCTCCTGGTTCGGCGAGCTGTTCGGGTATTTGGCGGAGGGTCTTACGGTGTGCCGCATGCCATGACGGGTGGTCCGGACGTCTGGACGCAGGCCCTGTCCGGAGCATCAGGGCTTCCACAGCCGCGCAAAATCATTCGCGCCGATATCGACGTCGCGCAAAACGCCTCGCAACGTACCAATTTTGAGAGTCGCGTTCCCGTGGACCGGCACGGATGTTCGGACCTACTGTCGCGCCATCACGTGATGACTCCCGCGAATGCGCACAATGGAGAAGCCTTGGGTTCTAGAAACCTCACCACCTCTTCTCCCGTGGGTCGCGGAAGCTTAGGCACGAACCAGATCTTCCAATTCCAGATCCAACTGCCGAAGCGAACTCGGGGGATTGAGCCGGGCCGTTGTCTCGTCGAGCCCGAATGCGTCAATGTAGGCGCGCAAGGCATCCTTCAGATCTGCAATCGCATCCTCTTCCGTCTCGCCCTCGCCGTAAGCCGGAATGTCCGGCACGCGGGCTGTGAATCCACCTACTTCAGGGTCGGGGATCAGTTCCACCGTGAGGAGTGCGTTCGATCATCCGGCATGGCCCACTTCGATCGTCTGATTTGGCCCACCTGGGAGCCCTTTTATTGTCCTCTATCCAGCCGGGAAGGGTTTTTGGCCGCCCCGGCGGGAGCGGAGCCTGGTGACGCCCGAAGGGCGGCG
>JBBQQS010000224.1:0-8364 GCA_038215525.1 Bryobacterales bacterium | reverse complement strand
GCTTGCGCTTCGCTATCCGCGAAGGCGGCCGTACCGTGGGCGCCGGCACCGTGTCGGAGATCGTCACCTAGTTTAGGTTAAGATAGTGGGTGGTGCATGTCGCCACCATTCAGGGGCATAGGCTAACGGTAAACCTGCGGTCTCCAAAACCGCCTTTGGGGGTTCGAATCCCTCTGCCCCTGCCAGATTTTTGCCAGATTGTTTATAGTGCCTTCGAGAAAAGTGAAAGAGTGCCAGTATGGGGAACCCAGTTGTGAGTGAAGCCGTTCAAAAGCCGTCAAACGAGGTCCCGACCGCGGCGGCTGGGATCGCCACGTGGCCCGCTCAAATCAAGGAATACGTCGAGGATCTGCGGGCCGAAATGCGCAAGGTGACTTGGCCCACTCCGGACCAAGTAAAGGCGACCACGGCCGTCGTCGTCGCGGCCGTCTTCGGCTTCGCCGCCTTCTTCTTCATCGTCGACCTAGCCGTTGCCCAAGGCATCGACAAGATCTTCAGGTCTTTAGCCAAGTAGTTCCATGATCGACCAAGACCCGGACCAGGACTCCCCACTTCAAGACTCCCCACTTCAAGACGCCATGGAAACCACCGAACACATTGAAGACGTTCTCGCGCCTGAGGAACCGCTCGCTGCCGCCGAAGACGAGGGTCTAGCGGTCACACCAGAGCCGGAGCCCGATCCGCCCGAGCCTGCTGAGCCCGAGCCAGAACCTGTCTCCACCAAACTGTGGTACATCATCCACACCTACTCCGGCTTTGAAGCCAAGGTCGCCGAGAGCCTCAAGACCCGCGCCCAGGCCTTCGGCTTCGATACCCAAATCGGCGACATCCTGATGCCGAAAGAGACCGTCGTTGAGCTGCGTAACGGCAAAAAAGTCACCTCGGAGCGGATGCTCTACCCGGGCTATCTGATGGTGCAAATGGAAATGGACGACCGGCTCTGGCACGAAGTAAAGGCCACCCCGCGCGTCACCGGCTTCGTCGGTGGCGGCACCAAGCCCATCCCGATGACTGCCGACGAAGTCAACCAGATGCTCTTCCGCCAGACGAACACGTCTGACCGGCCGCGTCCCAAACAGGTCTTCGAAAAGGGAGAAACGGTCCGCATCAACGATGGACCGTTCATCAACTTTACCGGCAAGGTGGAAGAGGTCCATCCCGAACGCGATACGCTGCGCGTTTTGGTCACTATCTTCGGACGATCTACACCGGTCGAACTCGAATTCCTCCAAGTCGAAAAGATTTAATTACTAGAGTAGGTACTCATGGCTAAGAAAGTTACTGGACAAGTTAAGCTGCAGATTCCCGCCGGCAAGGCGACTCCCGCGCCTCCCGTTGGTACGGCGTTGGGCCCGCAGGGCGTCAACATCATGGAGTTCTGTAAGCAATACAACGCCAAGACCTCCGGCAAGGATCAGGAAGGCCTGATCATCCCGGTCGTCATCACCATTTACAACGACCGTTCCTTCACCTTCATCACCAAAACCCCGCCCGTGGCTATCCTGGTGAAGAAGGCCGTCGCTTTGGCCAAAGGCTCTGCCGAACCCAACAAGAACAAGGTCGGCAAGATCACCATGAAGCAAGTGGAAGAGATCGCCAAGCTTAAAATGCCGGATCTCAACAGCTTCACCCTCGAGTCGGCTATCTCCCAGGTCCGCGGCGCTTGCGTCTCCATGGGCGTCGACGTTATCCCATAACATTCATCACGTTGAATCCAAAAGCCGCCGCTCACCGGGCGGCTTTTTTGCTAGTGAATACTAAGTTAGTGTATCCTAGGTTAGCGCTTACTAACGCGCGCCCTATGAGTACCACTACCCGCATGTCCTCCGTCGACCGGCGTGTCGCCATCATCGATACGGCCATGCGCCTGTTCGGCGAACGCGGCTTCCGCGGCGTCACCACCCGGGAACTGGCCGCCGCCGTCGGCGTCAGCGAACCCGTTCTCTATCAGCACTTTCCTTCCAAGCGCGATCTCTACACGGCTATCATCGAAACCGTCATGGGCTCGGAGGTTGAAATGCGCTTGCCCGCCGTCCTCAACGACCCCCAATACGGCGTCCGCCAAGTCTTCCAAGTGCTCGCCAAACTCGCCTGGGAATGGCACCAGATCAACGCCAACTACGTCCGCCTCATCTATTTCGCCGCCCTCGAGCGCCACGAACTTGCTGAACTCGCCTATCAGCGGCACGAAGTCTCCTTCTGCAGCCAAGTGCGGCAGTACGTCCAGGCACAGATCGAAGCCGGGCACCTGCGCCAGGCCAATGCCGACGCCATCATGTTCGGCTTTCTGGGCATCGTCAGCGACGCGGCCAAAAAGAACATCTTCTTCCCCTCTGCCACCATCCCCAATCTGTCCGAGATGATCGACCTGTACCTCGACGGCATCGTCGCCCCTAAGGCATAAATCCATGAAGCTAATCCTCCTTAGCCTGGCTCTGCTCCTCATCAGCTGCGGCAATAAGGACGGGCCCGTCCAGGCCGCCAAGCCCGAACCTCCGCTCGCCATCAAGACCGCCGCCGTTGACGCGCGCCCGCTGGACCGCACCCTGCAGCTCACCGGCTCCTTGGTACCCGATGACACCATCAACGCCGTCTTCGAGATCCCCGGCCACATCAACTCCATCGGTGTTGACTTCGGCCAGTCCGTCCGCAAGGGCCAAGTGCTCGCTCAACTCGACCGCGCCGAGCTCAGCTTACAGCTCGAACGCGCCAAGTCCGCTGTGAATCAGGCGCTGGCGCGCATGGGGCTTAACCCCAGCCAAATCAACGTCACGCCCGAAAGCACGCCGGCGATCCGGCAGGCGCAAGCGCAAATGGAAGATGCCTCCGCCAAGTTCGATAGCGCCCAAAAGCTCTACAAAAGCGGCGACATCTCGCAGCAGCGCTTCACCGAAATGGAGAAGGCCTTTCAGGCGCGTCAGGCTGCCTTGCAGCAGACGAAGGACGAACTGCGCACGCAACTGGCAAGCCTCAGCGCCCTGCGTGCCGACGTCGGCCTCGTGGAAAAGCGGCTCGGCGACACGGTATTACGAGCGCCCTTCGACGCCATCGTCAGCGCCCGCGCTGCCGCGCCCGGCCAATATGTGAAAGAAGGCGCTACCATTTTGACTTTGGTGAAGGCCTATCCGCTGCGCCTGCGCGTCGAAGTGCCGGAGAGCGACATCGCCTCGGCCAAGATCGGAACGACGCTCACCTTTACCACCGATGCCACGCCCGGCACCGAGTTCCACGCCGTGGTGCGCCAGTTGAACCCCACTCTCGACGCCAAAAGCCGCACGCTGGTGGCCGAAGCACGTCCGCTTGAGAATGACGTCCGCCTGCGCCCCGGTAGCTTCGTGCAAGTGAAGCTGGCTACGCGTAATCCGCAGATCGTGAACCTGGTGCCGAAGCAAGCGGTATATTCGATTGCTGGGCTGACCAAGGTCTTTGCCATCCGGCAAGGCAAGGCCGTCGAACTGCGCTTTCAACCCGGGGCCGAAGTAAATGGCTGGGTAGAGGTGCCCGGCACGCAATTGAAGGCCGGCGATACGGTGGCGACTTCGAATTTATCGGCCCTCTTTGACGGCCGCACGGTACAGGCGAACTAACCCCATGCAGAAACTAGCCGAAACTTGTATCAAACGCCCGGTCTTTGCCACCATGCTGATTCTGGCGCTGGTGGTGCTGGGCCTGAACGCTTATCGCCAACTGGGCGTGGACTTCTTCCCGAAGATCGAGCTGCCCATCGTCACCATCACCACCACACTGCGGGGCGCGGCACCGGAAGAGGTGGAGACGCAGGTTTCGAAGCGCATCGAAGAGGCCGTCAATACCATCTCCGGCATCGAAGAGCTGCGCTCGGTTTCGTCGGAAGGCCTCTCGCTCGTCAGCATTCAGTTTTCGTTTGCGCGCGACTCCGATGTCGCCGCCCAGGAAGTGCGCGACAAAATTAGTGCAATGCTTTCTCAGTTACCCAAGGATGCCGATCCGCCGGTGGTCGAGAAGATTGCCACCGATGCCGCGCCGGTAGTGAATATTGCGATCTCTTCGCCGCGTGATCCGCGCGAAACGACTAAGTTGGCTGACGACATTATTAAGAAGAATATTGAATCGATTAACGGCGTCGGGCAAGTGAAGTTTGTGGGCGAGCGTTTGCGGCAGATCCAGATTTGGCTCGATGGCAATAAGTTACAGGCTTACGGGCTGAACGTCGACCAAGTGCGGGCCGCGCTGGCTTCGCAGAATGTCGAAGTGCCGGGTGGCAATATTGAGCAGGGGCAGCGCGAAATGTCGCTGCGTACCTTCGGCCGGGTGGAGCGGCCGCAGGACTTCGCCCGCATCGTGATCGCCAATACTGGCGGGGCTCCGGTGCGGGTGAGCGACATCGGCCGCGTCGTCGATGGCTTTGAAGAGCCGCGCACTTTGGCGCGCCTCGATGGCACGCCAGCCGTCGTGCTCGAAGTCCGTAAGCAGGCCGGCACGAATTCTTTGGCCGTGATCAAGGACGTGAAAGACCGCGTGGCCGAGTTACAAACGCGCTTACCCAAGGATTTCCAGATCCGTTATGCGCGTGACCAATCGAACTTTATTCAACAGGCTTTCGAGGCGGTGCAAGTCCACTTAATCGAAGGCGGATTATTCGCCGCATTTATCGTGTGGCTGTTTCTTCGCAGCTGGCGTTCCACGCTGATTACCGCCGTGGCGATTCCCACCTCGATCATTTCCACTTACACCTTGATGGACGCCATGGGCTTTACGCTGAATCAGATTACCATGCTGGCCTTGGTGATGATGGTCGGCATCGTGATTGACGACGCCATCGTCGTGCTCGAGAATATCTTCCGGAAGATGCAGCACGATGGCATGGAACCGATGCAGGCGGCCATTGAGGGGACGCGCGAAATCGGCTTGGCTGTGTTGGCCACCACGTTGAGCCTGGTGATCATCTTTATGCCGGTCGCTTTGATGAGCGGCATCGTCGGCCGGTTTATGTCGAGCTTCGGCTATACGGCAGCCTTTGCGGTGATGGTTTCTTTGTTAGTCAGCTTTACGCTCACGCCGATGCTGAGTTCGCGGTTTTTGAGCAAAAAAGAAGCCACGAGTTCGCACAAAGAATTCTGGATCCTTTCTCAGGCGAACAAGGCTTACCACGCGATGTTAGTGTGGTCGATGAGCCATCGCTGGGTGATTGCGGCGATCAGCTTGTTAGTGATGGCTTCGTCAATCCCCTTATTCATGATGGTCGGCAAGGACTTTCTGCCGGTCGACGATCAGGGTGAATTCGAAGTGATCGTCCGCTTGCCCCCGGGCTCGTCGCTCGAAGGCTCCGATGCGACGATGGCCCGCCTGGAAGAAGAATGCCGTAAGTTACCCGGCTTCAAGAGCGTACTGACTACCATCGGTGCGGACCAGTTACGCAAAGTGGACCGCGGGTTTATTCTGGTCGGCTTGGTGGACGACAAAGAACGCTCCGTTAGCCAGGATGCGATCATGTCGATGGCCCGTGAGAAGTTCTCGCACTACAAGGACCTCATTGTCAGCGTTCAGCGTCCGGCGCTCGTTCAAGGCGGCGGCCCGAATAAGAATCTGATGTTCACGCTGCAAGGGCCGGACCTAGCGCAACTGGATAAGTACGCCACCATTTTGAATAGCAAGCTGCGTGCGCTCGAAGGCGTGGAGGATGTCGAAAGTTCTTACGAAGGCGGTAAGCCCGAGTTGCGCGTCCGGATTAACCGCGATAAGGCGGCGGACCTGAATGTCAGTGTCTCTTCGATTGCCACCGCCCTGCGAACGCTAGTGGGCGGTGACCGGCAGGTATCCACTTATCGCGACGGGGACGACCGCATTGACGTCCAATTACGCGTCGATAAGGAGTTCCGGGATTCGCCCGGCGCGCTCGAACGCCTTTACGTTCCGTCCACGACGCTCGGGAATGTAGCGATTTCGAATGTGGCGAGCTTTGAAGAGTCAGTGGGGCCGACCCAGATTGAGCGTTACAACCGGCAGCGCCAGATCATGCTGACGGCCAATATCGTCGCGCCACAGTCGTTGTCGAACGTGCTTGATGTCTTGCAAAAAGAGCAGGAGGCGATGAATATGGCACCGGGTTATTCCACCGCCCTCGCCGGGGCGAGCCGTGAGTTCGGCAAAGCGGCCTCGAATTTCGTCGTGGCCTTTGTGCTCTCCGTTATCTTCATGTACATGGTGCTGGCCTCCCAGTTTGAGAGCTTTGTCGATCCCATTACGATCTTACTCAGCTTGCCGCTTTCTGTGCCTTTTGCCGTGCTGTCACTATTAGTCTTCAAAGAAAATTACCAGATCATTTACTCGTCGGTGGGCATTCTGGTTTTGTTTGGGATTGTGAAGAAGAACTCCATTCTGCAGATTGACCACATTAAGAATCTGCGGCGCGAAGGCATGGCGCGCCCGGAGGCGATTGTTAAAGGCTGCCTTGATCGTCTGCGGCCCATCCTGATGACCACGGCGGCGTTGGTGGCGGGTATGATTCCGCTGGCGTTGGGCGGCGGTGCCGGTTCTGGTTCCCGCCGGTCGGTGGCGATCATCGTGATCGGCGGACAGACGCTGTGCCTATTACTTACGTTGCTCGTGACTCCGGTGGCCTACTCGCTTTTCGACGATCTGGCTCACGTGCAATTTTGGGAACGCCTGAAGGGGCTGTTCCGCCTGCGCACGGCGACCGCAGGATTGCTGATCTTACTCACCTTTGCGAGTACGTTACCCGGCGGCCAGCCCGACGTGATCAGTACCCGGGTAGGCGTGGGCGCTGCGCAACGGAAACTCACTTTGCAGGCGGCGATCGAGATGGCTTTAGCGAATAACCTCGAAATCGAGATTGACCGCGTAAACACGCAACTGAGCCAAAAGTCCCTGCTGGCGGCCCAGGGCATTTACGATCCCTTCTTTCGGTATGCGCCGGGATTCGAAAGCCGCGCCACGCCCACGCCCAGCGTCCTGGTGTCGGCCGACGGTAGGTTAGTGGAGCAATCGTTTACCAATAACCTATCGCTCGGCCAGAAAGTGAATTTCTACGGCGCGACGGCGCGGGTCGACTTTAACAATAACCGGATCACCACCAATAACCCGTTCACGGGGCTATCGCCCTATGTCACACCGCAATTGGTGTTCTCCTACATTCAACCCTTGTTGCGCAACCGGACGCTCGATAACGAGCGGGCCACCATACAGATTCGTCGCAAAGAAGTAACTCTGAGCGAGACGGACTTTGCCGTCAAAGCCATTGACGTCGTGCTACGCGTGGAACAGGCTTACTGGGACTTAGTTGCGGTGCGCGAAGATGCCGAAGTGAAGCGCGAAGCCGTCGATCTGGCGCGTAAGCAATTTGACCTTTCGAAGCGCCAGATAGACGCGGGTATTTTGGCGGCCGTGGAGTTATCGGGTGCCGAAGCGGAATTCGAACGCCGGCGGGATACTTACTATGCCAGCCTCGAAGTGGTGACGCAAGCGGAGAATATCCTGAAGCCTTTGCTATCGGGTGACCGTGCGAATGGCCTGTGGAACGAAGAGCTGATTCCTATCGACCAGCGCGGTTCCGACGCCCCGGCGATTGACGTGCCGCAAGCGGTGGAAACCGCCCTGCGGCAGCGGCCGGAACTCAAAGCGGCCGACATCCGCCAGCAATCGAACTTGATCCAGCAGTCGCTAGCCCGGGAAGCGACGCGGCCGCAACTGAATTTAAACGCTGGCTACATCAGCGCCGGATTGGCCGGTGCCCGGAATCAGGCTCCGAACCCATTTGGCGGTTTAGGCGGCGACGCTTTAGGGAACCTGCCAGCGAACTTGCTCGGCGGTTATGGACAATCCTTGAGTAACTTGTTTGGCGGAAATTATTCGACCTTTCAGGCGGGTGTATCGCTCGACCTGACCATTCGTAACCGCGCGGCGCTCGCCAATGTAGATACCGCGGTGCTGCAAGGCCGGCAGTTAAAGATCGAACAGGCCCGCATCGCGCAATTGATTGAAGCCCAAGTGCGTAACTCATTGCAATCGATTGAAACCGCGAGGCAACGTATCACCGCCGCTGAGGCGAGTGCTCGCGCCGCTCAAGCCAAGCTGGATAGCGAGACTCGCCTATTCGCCACCGGCGAGAGCACCAGCTTTTTGGTACTCACCCGTCAGAACGAGTACGCCGATTCCCGTCGGCGCGCGGTGGCCGCGCGGCTCGACTTGAATAAGGCCATTGCCCGCTACCAGCAGGCCGTGGGCTCCACGCTCGAAGCCCATCAAGTGCAACTTCGATGAACATCCTATGAAAACGACGGAGGCGCCTTCAGTCCGGAGGGTTGTGCGCACTACAATAGAAACGTGAAAGCTCGTGTGTTGGTGATGATGAAAGACTCCGTGCTT
>JBBQQS010000223.1:0-8380 GCA_038215525.1 Bryobacterales bacterium | reverse complement strand
GTCACCGCGTCGAGCGTGTGGCAGGCGGAGCCACAAGCGCGTTGCAGCACCACCTTGCTGGGACCGTCCGGCAGGACGCTCTTCGCGGCCGCCACCGTTTCGGCTGGGCGCGGGGTGGCCGAGACGTTCGGCGCCGGGCCGTCGCCCAAGGCGAAGGCCATCAGGCTGTCGGCGGGCGTTCCGCCGAAGTAGCCGCCGCCACCGCCAGCCATAATCGCGACGTATTGCTTCCCGTTCTTACCTTGATAGGTGATGGGGATGGTATGGCCATTGGCATCGATCGGCTGGTCCCACAGCAATTTGCCGGTCTTCGATTCGAAGGCCCGGAAGCGGCTATCGTTGGTGGCGGCGATAAACACCAGGCCTCCGGCGGTGGCGATGCTGCCGCCCAGGCTGGGCGCTCCGGTGTTCTTCACCCCCAAGGCTTCCAGCGCCGGGATGGTACCCAGGGGCGTCCGCCAGGCGATGTCGCCGGTGCGGGCGTTCACCGCGACTAACTCGCCAAAGGGCGGATTGGTGCACGGAATGCGAGTATCTCGATTCCAGAAGCGGGCGTAAGGGCCGTAGGTCGACGTGCGCACGTAGGTGTTGCCCTTCTTTTCCATGTGGCCCCATTGGCCCAGGTTATTGACGTTGGTGAAGAGCAGCTCCTGCGCCGGGTCAACGGAGACGCCGCCCCAGCCGCCGCCGCCCAGGGTGCTGGGGAACATCAGCAGGTTCTTGTCCATGGGCAAGGGCGTGTAAAGCTCGGCGATCGACAGGTCGTTTTTCTCGAATAGCTCCCGGCAGAAGGCGGCGTGTTCCGGGGTCAGGTTGTACATCTCCTCTTTCGTAAACGTGACCCGGGAGAGCGGCGGCGGCTTCAGCGGGAAGGGCTGGGTGGGCGACGTCTTTTCGCCCGGCACTGTCGACTGGGGCACCGGCCGCTCCTCCATGCCATAGAGCGGCTCGCCGGTGACGCGGTTGAAGGCGAAGAGAATCCCCATCTTCGTAATCTGCGCTACGGCGGGGACCTTCTGCCCACTGCGTGTGGCTTCAAAGAGAACGGGCGCGGCGGCCGGGTCAAAGTCCCAGAGGTCGTGATGCACGAGCTGTCGATGCCAGATGCGCCGGCCGGTCTTGATGTCGAGCGCGACCAGGCTATTGCCGAAGAGGCCGTCGCCGTGGCGATCAGCGCCGTAGAAGTCCGCCGTGGGCGAGCCGAGCGGCACGTACAAGATGCCGCGTGCCATGTCGATGGTCAGGAAGCCCCAGGCATTCGTGCCGGAGCGATTCTTCCAGCCGCCTGAAGGCCAAGTATCGTGGCCGAAATCGCCGGGGCGGGGCACGGTGTGGAAGGTCCAAACGAGCTTGCCGGTCGGCGCGTCCCAGGCGCGGATGTCGCCGTAGGCGCCGGTGCTGGGGGAGCCCTCGCCATTCGCGCTGCCGGTGATGATCAAGTTCTGGTAGACGCTGGGCGGCGATTGCAAAGAGATTTTGGCGTCGGCAAGATCGCCCAACACGCCTTGCCGCAAGTCGAGCAGACCCTCGTTGGCGAAGCCCGGGGCGGGCTTACCGGTGACGGCATCGATGGCGATCATGCCGCCTTTCACGCCGGCGTAAACGCGGGGGTGGCCGCCTTTCTCGCCGGGCCAGTAAGCCAGTCCGCGCAGGGCGACTTGGGTGGCGGGATGATGCCAGAGTTGCTTGCCGGTTTCGGGCTCGATGGCGAAGATGCCATTAGCGGCGGCCAGGTACATCACGCCGCCCACGACGATGGGAATGCCTTCGGAGCCGGGCTGGCCGGTGTGGAAGGTCCAGGCCGGACGCAGGCGATGGACGTTGGCCGGAGTGATCTGCTTGAGGGGAGAGAAGCGCCGGGCGCCGGGGTCGTGCCCGAACGTGGGCCAATCCGTTTGGGCGCAAATCGTGAGCGGGATGAGAAGGGCGATAATCCGCAGCATGTCGCCCTTCAATTTACCATCCATTAACTCAGAAGTTGCTTTACGGTTTGCCCGCTAACGTCGGTAAGCCGGAAATTGCGGCCAAAGTGGCGATAAGTGAGTTGGGTGTGTTCGAGGCCGAGTAAGTGCAGGATGGTGGCTTGTAAGTCATGCACGTCGATCTTATCTTTGGTGATCGTGAGACCTAACTCATCGGTTTCGCCGATCACCTGGCCGGTTTCGATGCCGCCGCCGGAGAGCCAAATCGAATAGCCATTGGGATGATGATCGCGGCCGGCATTGTCGGCTTCGTCCGGGCGCCGGATTTCGGACATCGGCGTGCGGCCGAACTCGCCGCCCCAGACGACTAAGGTTTCATCGAGTAAGCCGCGTTGTTTCAAGTCAGTGAGTAAAGCCGCCGAGGACTTATCGGTCTGCGCGCACAGCTTCGGCATGGCGGCATTGATGCCCGAGTGCATGTCCCAGCCGGAGTGCATACAAAGGACGAAGCGGACGCCGCGTTCGACGAGCCGTCGCGCCATGAGTAAGTTAGTGCCGTAGGCCTTGGAGTCTTTATTGTTGATGCCGTAGGCTTCAATCGTCGCCGGTGACTCTTTCGAGAAATCCACCGCCTCCGGCCCAGCCATCTGCATGCGGTAAGCCAATTCGTAGGAATGGATGCGGCTGGCGATTTCGGTGTCGCCGGTGTCGTCCTGCCGCTCTTGGTTGAGGTCGCGCAAAGCGTCCAGGCGGGCGCGCTGGCTTTCGCGCGTGATGCCGTCCGGATTGCCGAGATACAGGATCGGGTCGCCGCCCGTACGGAGTACCGTGCCTTGGTAGAGGCTAGGCAGAAAGCCGTTCGACCATAAGTCAGAGCCGGCGCTGGTGCCGGGGCCTGACTGCAGAGCCACAAAGGCCGGTAGGTTCCGGGTCTCGCTCCCTAGCCCGTAAGTGACCCAGGAACCCATGGAAGGCCGACCGCCGATCATACTGCCGGAGAACAGGAGTAACTGCCCCGGGTGATGATTGAAAGCTTCGCTATGCATCGAGCGCACCAGGCAAATATCGTCGGCGTGCTTGGCCATCTCCGGAATCATGTCCGATAATTCCATGCCGCACTGGCCGTATTTCGCGAACTTACGCGGACTCGCCAGCACCTTGGCCGTCGGTTTAATAAATGCGAGCTTTAGGTCGCGGGTCATCTCCGGCGGTAAGGATTGGCCGTGCCATTTCTGTAAGCCGGGCTTCGGATCAAACAAGTCCATCTGGCTCGGCGCGCCTTCCTGAAAGAGGAAGATCACGTTCTTCGCCTTGGGCGCGAAATGGGGCTTGCGGGGTACTAAGGGATCAGGGGCTTCGGTGCGATCCTCGGCGGCGAGCAAGCTTGAGAGGGCTAGTGTGCCAATGCCGGTAAGTCCGCGGCGCAGAAAGTCGCGGCGTAAGTGGGATTCTAGCAACTGGCGTTGGTTATTCACGGGTGATGAACTCCTCAAGGTTCAGGATGACGCTGGCGAGGCCAGTCCAGGTGGCAGTTTCGAGGCGGGTGGCTGAAGGCGGCACAAAGGGCGCCAGCGCGGTCTGGGCCTTGGCGTCATCGGAGAGTAAGCGCTGTTGTTCGGTGAAGTAAGCCATCATTCTGGCTGACTCCTTGGCGCTGGGGATCCGCCCGAGCGCGCGGCGGTAGGCCCAGTCCAAACGTTCCTTAGCTGGCTGGGAGACGATACTTACAGCTAAAGACTGTGCCGCCTCTACAAAAACCGGGTCGTTGAGCAAGTTGAGCGCTTGCAGGGGAGTATTCGAGCGGTCGCGCTTGCATTGCGCCGCGGTGGCCTTGGGTGCGTCAAAGGTCATTAACTGGGGATAGGGTGAAGTGCGCAGGAATTGGATGTAAAGGCCGCGACGATAGCGGTCCTCGCCCTCGCTCACTTTCCATCCGTCGCCCCAACCGCGGGAGCCGTAGCTCATCTCCATCACGCCGGCGGGTATGGGCGGGCGAATGCTGGGGCCACCGATGGTTTTGGCTAACAGCCCACTCGCCGCTAGCGCGCCATCGCGAATTTGCTCGGCGGTCAAGCGCAGGCGCACCTGGCGGGCAAGTAGTTGGTTATCTGGGTCTATGTCCTGTAAGTCCGGCCGGGCGTGCGAAGCCTGCCGGTAAGTAGACGAAAGCACAATGCCCCGGATGAGTTGCTTGCGTGACCAGCCTTGCCGCCGGAAGTTGTCGGCCAGCCAGGTGAGTAACTCGGGATGTTCCGGCAGATCAGCCCGGGTGCCGAAGTCATCGGTGGTTTTTACTAGTCCACTACCGAATAGCTCCTGCCACGCGCGATTCGCCGCTACCCGCGCGGTGAGCGGATTCTCGTCGGCGACCAGCCAGTCGGCCAGGTCGAGCCGGGTAAGTTTGCCGCTCTTTTGGAGCCCCGGAAGTATGGCTGGCGTGGCGGGCTGCACTTCGATGCCGTTGGTTTTATAGTCGCCGCGTACCCGCAGGAAGCTGGGTTGGGGTTTCGGATTCTCGGCCAAGGTCATTGCCTGAGTGAGTTGAGGATAATCGGTCTTCAGCTTCGCCAAAGCTTTCGTCGCGACATCGAGCTTTAATTCTTTATAGCGTTTGTTACCAACCGCGAAGTGATAGTTCTTGACGAAATGGTCGGTAAGGATATCGCGCTCGCGTGGCGTCCGTTCGGCCGCAGGAATACGCACAATCTTGCCGCCATCGCCGCCTTCGGTGAGCTTATTTACGCAATCCCAGGCTAAGTCCCAGTCGGTGCGTTCGCCGGGGTGCGCGATCGTGTAGAGGATATCTTTCTCCCAGGCCGCTTGTAACTCGGCTACTTTGTACTCGGCTAGCAGGGCATCGCGCTTGGCCTGATATTCGGCGCGTCCGCGTAGCCAGGGTCCGAGTTCGCCCGCCCGCGGCGCGTCGATGTCGACCTCTTCGGCGTTATCGAAGAAAGCGAACAAGGAATAATAATCGCGCTGACTAATCGGATCGTACTTATGGTCGTGGCACTGGGCGCAACCCATCGAGAGGCCCAGGAAGACGGTGCTGACGGTATTAGCGCGATCGAGGGTGCCTTCGAAGCGGAACTGCGCGTCGTCGATGCCGCCTTCGCGATTGGTGAGGGTGTGGCGGGCAAAGCCCGTGGCGACGCGCTGCTCGACGGTGGAGTTGGGCAGTAAGTCGCCGGCGATTTGCTCGATGGTGAAACGGTTGAAGGGTAAGTCCTGGTTGATGGCGTTGATCGCCCAGTCGCGCCAACGGAAGGCGTAGGGGCGCACCCAGTCCTTCTCGTAGCCGTCGGAGTCGGCATAGCGGGCTTGGTCGAGCCAGCCGCGGGCCCACTTCTCGCCGAACTGCGGCGCAGCGAGGAGGCGGTCGACCTGACGCTGGTAGGCGTCAGGCCGCGTGTCCGCTTCAAACTCCGAAACCTCGGCGGGCGTGGGCGGCAAGCCAATCAAATCCCAGTTCAGCCGGCGCAGCAACGTGCGGCGATCGGCCTCTTTTGAAGGGGCGATCCGCTTGCTTTCGAGCTTGGCCAGTACAAAGGCATCGATGGGGCTGCGGACCCAAGCGGTGTTCTTGACGGCGGGCAGGGCCGGCGTGGCGATCGGCTCAAAGGCCCAGTGTTTGGTCTTCTGGCGGTTGGCTTTCGAGACCATCGCGGCGGGGAAGCGGGGCCCTTGGTCGATCCACGCGCGCAGGATGCCCACCTCGGCCGCCGTTAAACGGCGTCCCGCCGGCGGCATCACGGGCACGCCCTTCGCTCCCGCGGCGCGGAGAATCATCGGGCTCTCCGCCGATTTGCCCGGAAGAATCGCCGCCCCGCCGTAGCCGCCTTTGAGCGCGGCTGGGCCATCGTCGAGCCGGAAGCCGCTTTGCTGCATGGCGGCGCCATGGCAGCCTTGGCAATTGCGTTTGAGGACGGGGGCGACATCGCGGGCGAAATCGACCTCTGACGTAGCTGCCGGCGGCAGAGTCGGCGTATCCGCGGCCAGGGCCGCCAGCAGGAGGATCAGTAAGGGGCTCATCAGGGTTCTCTCTTCATCGTATCGCCACACGCCCACCACATGGTGCCGCTATTCTTAAGAGATGCGTTTTGCCCTTGCTTTGGTCTTGATTAGTTCCGCCCATGCCGCCGAGCGCGTCGTGCTCGACGCCCATAACTGTTACCCCTACGACGGCAAGTACCAGGACCGAATCGAGATCGCCCTCAAAACCGGCCTCCCCCTCGCCATCGAGCAGGACCTCGCCTGGTACGTTGACCCCGCCACGGGCCAAGGCCGCAGCGTGCTCATCCACGGTGGCAAGCCTAACGGCACCGAGCCCAATATGCGCGACTATTTCTTCGAGCGCATCCGCCCCATCGTGGAGAAGGCGCTCACAAAGAATCAGCGCGACCGTTGGCCTTTAATCACCCTCAACCTCGACTTCAAAACCAACGAGCCGGCGCACCATGAGGCAGTGCTGAAGCTTCTTGCCGAATACGAGACGTGGCTGACCACTGCCCCGCGTACCGCTACTCCGGCCGAGAAGGCGGCACTCGATTGGAAGCCCGTGCTGGTGCTTACCGGCGCTTCCGCCGCGCAGGAAAGGACTTTCCACGATGGGGTCCCGGTGGGCGGACGGCTGCTGCTATTCGGCGGCGGAGCGGTGACCACGGTGAGCGCGAGCACGCCGGTTGAGGAGCTAATTCCGCAGCCTTCCACCAACTACCGCCGTTGGCTGAATGCGCCGTGGGCGATTGTGGAATTGGGTGGCCAAGCGAAGGCCGGCGATTGGTCCGCCGCGGATGAGGGGCGTTTGAAGGCGATCATGGACCGTGCCCGCCAACTCGGCTACGCCATGCGCCTCTATACCTTGAACGGCCATGAACCGGCGGTGGGTGTCGCCGCCGGTTGGAGCATCGGCTATAACTTCGGTTCGCGCGCCGCCGTCGAACTGCGCTGGAAGGCCGCGGTGGAAGCCGGGGTCGACTACCTCGCTACGGACCAGTACGAGGAGTTTGCCCCGTACGTCAAGAAGAGCAAGCGGCGGCCAATCGGAATAGAGTAGCTCCGGGGTGGTTCTAACCGCAACGACCTTAGTATATTTCAAATATTTCTTTCTCGCCCCGACGCCTCCCTCGATATTGCGGCGGCGCCGTTTGGCCTCGACTGCTGGCGATTCGGCAAGGTTTAGGGCCTTATTCTCGGGTGTTCGCCTGAGGGTCTGGGCCCGGAATCAGGCATGGCCTAGGGTGGTTCACCGACTATCGCCTTAGTCCTTTCTTCTCTTGTGGGACAGGTAGGGTGTATGGCTAAATCAAGGAGAAGAGAGAGGGGAGCTATGGCGACACACCGTCGAGCAGTAACCATCAACATCACGCTGATTACCATTTTGCTGGTGCTGGGATTTGGCATGTCGGCCCGTCCTGGCCGGGTGATGAAAGAGTTTCGGCGCCTGGAGGTGCAAACCGAGCGGCAAGTGGCGGCTGTGAAGCCGGCGAATGTGCTTTCGTCATTCTCTGCCTTGGTGGCTGTGTTCCTTGCTTGGCGCGGATTTACCGGCTATCGGAGACGCGCGGAAGGGTAGTCAAGTAGTAGCCTAGGGGCTATGGCTTCTACCGCGGTTTTGCTGGCTTATCAACAGCGCTTGGAGCAATTGCAAAGCGCGTTGGGCGAGATGGCGACGAAGCAATCCGCCACGCTGGCGGTGCTCTGCCTGGCGCTCTTGGCTGGGGCGGCGTTGTCGATTGCCGCCGTTTCGCGGCGCGCGGTGCCGTTGTGGTTTCCGGCGGTGTCGCGGCCAGTAGTGTTGGTTTCAGCCCGCAACTGACTTGGATGCCGAAGCAAAAAAGCCCTTTGCATTCCATGGCACCGGCGGGGTTACGGTAAGTCTCCCAGCGAATCGGAAGTATCCCGTCTCGCGTGACTATGTTCGAGTGGCGAGTTATCCAGCTAATAGCGATCCCGCCGGATGCAAACGATCCGAATGTGGACGGATGCATGCTGGCTTTAGCGGCCATTTACTCCGGATCGTCGCCGCCGGCGGCATTGAAGTAGCAGGCGTCGGGGTGTTGGAAAACCAGGGCGCTGACGCTGGCTTCGGGCTCCATCATGAAGCCTTCGGTTAGCTCGATGCCGATGTCGCCGGGTTGGATGAGCTTCCAGATGCCAAGCTGATCTTCCATGTTCGGGCAGGCGCCGTAGCCGAAGCTGTAGCGTTTGCCGCGATAGCGCGAGGTCCAGCGCTCCTTCATGGTCATACTGGCCGGGTCGCCGATCCCCCAGTCTTCGCGGATGCGGCGATGGAGCCATTCGGTGGTGGCCTCGGCCGTCTCAGTGGCCAGAGCTAGCAGTCCCACGCTCTTAATGTACTCGCCCTTAGCCTTGGCCTCTTCGGCGCGCTCGCGGACGCCGCCGCCAGCGGTTACCGCCATCAAGCAGACGTGATCGCGTTGGCCGTTTTGCGGATC
>JBBQQS010000222.1:0-8384 GCA_038215525.1 Bryobacterales bacterium | reverse complement strand
GCTTCCACTTCGAGCGGATCTTCCTCGTCCACGTCGCGCAGTTCGGCAAAGTCCTTGTGGCGGAACATGGCGTTGTCGTCGATGGTGATCTTGGCGTCAAGCGCCATCACGCGGCCATCCTTGGTGAGGATGAGCGGGTTGATCTCGGCGAGCGAAGCGTCCATGTCGTCGTACGCCTTGGCGAGAGCTTGCAGGCACTTCACCGCGGCGCCAATGGCCGTGGGCGGAATGCCGAGGGCGAAGGCGAGCTTGCGGGCCTGCCAAGCGCCGAGGCCCAGGCCCGGCTCAATCACTTCGCGCAGGATCTTCTCGGGCGAGTGCGCGGCGACCTCTTCGATTTCCATGCCACCTTCGGTGGAAGCCATCATGATGTTCTTGCCGAGGGCCCGGTCGAGCGTGATGCCGACGTAGTATTCCTTCTCGATCGGCAGACCTTCTTCGACCAGCAGGCGCTTTACCAGTTGGCCCGTGGGTCCGGTCTGGTGGGTAACCAAAGTCATGCCGAGGATACGGTCGATGGCTTCTTTGGCTTTCGCCAGATCCATCGCGACTTTCACGCCGCCGCCTTTCCCGCGTCCACCGGCGTGTATCTGAGCTTTCACCACACAAGGTGCGCCCAATTTCTCCGCCGCGGCGTAGGCCTCATCGGCCGTGAAGGCAACTTCCCCGCGCGGCACAGGGACGCCGTATTTGGCCAGGATCGCTTTGGCCTGATACTCGTGGATTTTCATTGGTTTGTAACGGACTGTTAGCTGGGGTGAGACGCGGCGAAACCGGTCCGAACCAGCTAAGCTAACAGAATAACATGGCGCTTGACGACGAACTATCGATTCTGATGCGAGGCGAATCGCTCTCGCGCGAACAGGCCCGCGCGGCACTGGATCGCATTCTCGACGGCGGCGAACCGGCCGCCCAAATCGCGGGCCTGCTGATCGCGCTGCGGGTGAAGAGCGAAACAGCGGAGGAGCTCGCCGGACTTACCGAAGCGATGCGCGCGGCGATGGTGCCGGTACATTGCGATCGTCAGCCGCTGATCGACACCTGCGGCACCGGCGGGGACGGGTTAGGGACCTTCAATATTTCCACCGTCGTCGCGCTGGTCGTGGCGGGCGCCGGGGCCACGGTGGCCAAGCATGGCAACCGCTCCATCACCTCGCAAACCGGCAGCGCCGACGTCCTTGAAGCCTTGGGGGTCCGGGTGCCGTTGCCTGCCGCGGCCAGCGAACGCTGCCTGCAGGAGGCGGGCATCGCGTTCCTCTTCGCGCCCGAGCATCATCCGGCCATGCGCCACGTGCAGCCGATCCGGCGTGAGCTGAAGGTGCGCACGGTGTTCAACTTCCTGGGGCCACTCTCGAATCCGGCGCGCGCGCCGTACCAGTTGATTGGGGCGCCCTCCTATGTAGTGGCGAAGCGTATGGCGGCCGCCCTGGCCTTGTTGGGGACGAAGCGCGCTTTTGTGGTGCACGGCGCCGATGGCCTCGACGAGATCTCGATCTCCGGCCTGAGTTGGGTGTTCGATGTACGCGACGGCCAAGTTACCGAACACATGGTGAAGCCCAGCGACTTCGGAATTACCGCCGCGCCACTCGAACAACTCGCCGGTGGCGATGCAGCCAGAAACGCGGTGCTGGCCCGCGAAATCTTAAGCGGTCAGCCCGGGCCCCGGCGCGATATTGTCCGGATGAATGCCGCGGCAGCGCTGATGGTTTGCGGCATCGCCCCTGACTATCGGGAGGGCGCCTGGCTCGCGGCGCAGTCGATCGACTCGGGCGCGGCCGCGGCCAAGTTAGCAGCGCTGGCCCAACTTAGCCACTCCGTTTAGCCACTAACAGCACCCTGCCCGTCGGTGGGTCACCGGGGATGGGCACCAGGGCTTCCACCTGTAAGTCAGCGGCGGCGGCGCATTGGTAGATTTCCTGCGGAGCAAACACATGTTGGCGCATGCGGACTTGTAACTGCGGCTGACCTTCGAGCCGCAGGGTGGCATCGCAGAAGGCGCGCTGCCGGCGGGGTTCATAGCAGAATTGAAACTGGCATTCGCCACCTTCGACATCGACGGTGGCGGTGCGGGCCCAGCTATTCGCATAGCCTTCGGCGAGGACTAAGTCGCCGAGGAAATAGGCCCCGGGCCGTAAGTGGTGACAGATATTCTCGAGGGTCCGAGTAAGGTGGCGTACCCCGCGAGTGTGGTTCAGGCTGTTAAAGGAACAAATAGCCGCATGGAATTGCTGGCCCAACGCGAATTGGGACATCTCACCCAGCACGAAGCGCGACTGCGGGGCATTCTGCTGGGCATGGGCGATCATGCCGGGGGAGAGGTCGACACCGGTGACGGAGTAACCTTCGGCGTTTAGGGCAGCGGCCATTTGTCCGGTGCCGCAACAGACATCGAGGATGTGCGCACCGGGCAGTAAGTGGGGCCTTAAGTAGGCCGCGAAGTGCTGACGGGCGGTTTCCAGATAGACGGTGCCCCAGTCCTGGTTGTAGAGTGCCGCCAGCGCGTCGTAAAATCTGCCTTCGTGGCTCTCCACTTACACTTGGCTCATTTGGCGATACAGCGGCTTCAAGTCTGGATAGATCGCTTTGAAGAATTCGTAACCGCGCTGGTAGACTTGCGATTCCTCTACCCGCACGTCGAGTGACTCATTCTCGCGAATCGTGGCGGCACACGCCTCCGGCACGCTGGCGAAGGCGCCGGTGCCCACGGCGGCCAGCAGGGCGGCGCCGTAAGCCGAACCTTCCTGGCTTTCAAGAGTCGTGGCGCGTGTGGCGAAGACGTTGGCCAGCAACTGTCGCCAGAAGGGGCTTTTGGCGCCGCCGCCGGATAGACGCGCCGCCGTGGGCTCCACGCCTAAATCGAGCAAGATACTCAAGCAATCTTTGAGTGAGTAACTGACGCCCTCAATTAAGGACCGCACTAAGTGCGCTCGCCGATGCCCCGCCGTCATGCCGACCCAGCCTCCGCGGGCCAGAGCGTCCAGGTGGGGTGTCCGCTCGCCCATCAGATAAGGCAGCCAGAAAAGACCCTGGCTCCCGGCCGGCACGGTGGCAGCCTCGCTCATCAGATCGTCGTAATTCACGCCGGGTGCCATTTGGTTGCGGAACCATTGCAGGCTAAGTCCGGCACCTTGGGTAACTCCCATTACGTGCCACTTACCGGGCACGGCGTGGCAGAAAGTATGCACTCGACCTAACGGATCGAAATTCGGCGCGTCTAAGTGCGCGAAGACGACGCCGGAGGTGCCGATAGTGCAGGAGACCAGGCCCGGGCTGACAATGCCATTGCCAACGGCGCTGGCGGCTTGGTCACCGCCACCGCCTACGACGGGCGTGCCAGCGCGTAGCCCAGTAAGCGCGGCGGCTCCAGCGGAAATTACGCCAGTTACTTCGGCGGACTCATAGACGCGCGGCAAGATACTCGCGTCGATGCCTAACGCCGTCGTCATTTCGGCGGACCATTTTCGCTTCACTACGTCGAATAGCGCGGTGCCAGAGGCGTCCGAGACTTCGCTGGCATATTCGCCCGTGAGTTTGTAGCGTAAGTAGTCCTTCGGCAGCAGTAAGTGGCGGACCCGCTCGTAACTGGCCGGCTCATGGTCGCGTACCCAGAGGAACTTGGGTAAAGTGAATCCGGTTAACACGGGGTTCGCCGTGTAAGCCAGCACCTGGTCACACCCCACCTTGGCGTTAATCGCGTCGACCTGCGCTTGGCTGCGCTGATCGCACCAGATGAGGGCGGGCCGGATGACTTTGCCCGCGGCATCAAGCAAGACGGACCCATGCATTTGGCCCGAGAGCCCGACGCCCTGGACGGCGTCGCCGGTAACTTGAGCTTTTTGGAGCACTCCCTGGACGGCTTGTTGGCTGGCGGCCCACCAATCGTCCGGGTCCTGCTCGGCCCACAGCGGCTGCGCCATGGCCATCTCCCGATGCGCCACAGTGTGCTCAGCCCGCACGCGCCCCGCTTCGTCAATCAGCAGCGCGCGGCTGCCTCCGGTTCCGACGTCGATCCCTAACCAATACATACGCCCTCATTGTAAGGCCAGCTATGCTTTCATAGGACGAGTGGCTATCCAGATCCCAGATTCCGAGTTGACCGTCGCCTTCGTCCGCGCCTCCGGGCCGGGCGGGCAGAACGTGAACAAGGTCTCGACTGCCGTCGATCTGCGCTTTGACGTGCGGCAATCACCTTCCCTGCCAGAGCCCGTGCGCGCGCGGCTTACCGCGCTCGCCGGCAATCGATTGACGCAGGACGGCGTCCTGATCATCACCGCGCGCGAACATCGCACGCAGGAGGCGACTCGGGCCGCGGCTCGGGCGAGGCTCGATGAGTTAGTGACCCAGGCCGAGATCGTGCCGAAGACCCGGCGGAAGAGCCGCCCGACATTGGGCTCGAAGGTGCGGCGCCTGGAGGCAAAGTCCGAAAAGTCGACGGCGAAGAAGCTGCGCGGACGCCCACGCGACGATTAGGCGGCTCGTGAGATACTCAGAGGCGTCATGACCTTTAACCGACGCCAGTTCCTCGCCACCGCCGCCGCCCTGCCGGCCACTTTGAGCGCCCTGCCCGGCGACAGCGGCCCCATCAAGCTCGCCGTGGCCACCTATTCGCTGCGCAGCTTTAAGCGCCCCGAAGCGATCAAGATGATGCAGCAGTTGAACATCAAGTTCGCCGACGTGAAGGACTTTCACCTCGCCATCAAAGACGGTACGCCGGAAAGCTGGAAGGAAGGCGCCAAGGAATTCCATGACGCCGGCATCAAGCTCATTGCCTGCGGCAACGTGGACATGAAGAATCCCGCCGATCTGCGCCGGGCGTTTGAATATGCCAAAGCCGTCGGCTTCCCCACCATCGTCTGCGCGCCGACGGCGGAAAGCCTGCCGGAGATCGAGAAGCTGGTGAAGGAATACGACATCAAAATCGCGATCCACAACCACGGTCCGGAAGATAAGCACATGCCCACGCCCCAAAGCGTGCTGGAGGCCGTGAAAGGCATGGACCCCCGCATGGGCCTCTGCATCGACATTGGCCACACCGCCCGCACCGGCGCTGACAATGTCGAATGGATCGCCAAGGCCGGCCCGCGTCTGCACGAGATGCACTTCAAAGACCTGAAGGATCCTCTCAACCCGGACCTCAATACGGCCCGCGGCAGCCAGGTAAACGTCGGCGACGGCGTACTCCCAATTCCGGCGATCTTCCAGCAACTGGCCAAGCAGAAGTACAAGGGCTATTGTTCGCTCGAGTACGAGATCAATGCGAAGGACCCGCTGGCGGGGATGGAGAAGTCGTTTGCCTATATGCGGAAGGTGATTGCGGAACTGAAGCTGGGGTAGATTCAATCGGTGCCTAGCCAGTTCACCGTCGATGAAATTGTCCGACTGATTGCGGCCCTAACGCCCCAGGAGCGTGGGCGTCTATTGCGGCTCATCGTCAATCCGCAAAGTGACGATTTCCTCTATCGCGCGCTACCACCGGCCAAGGAGGAGTTTTCGACAGACCACGTTCCTTTGCCTTGGGAGGGCGAGGACTGGGAGACCGTGGGTTGCCTGTAGGGCACCCGCTCCACAGCAGGACAAGTTGAACGGGAGCGTCACCCGCTCACCTTCGTTCGCGGCTGGAAGGGGTGCAACTGGCGCTGGGCAAAGTCGTAATAAACTATGGGCATGTCAGATCGACGCGACGCCCTCAAAGGATTGGCCGGACTCACCGTCCTCCCCGCCATCGCCCAGCAACATCAGCATGCTGAACCCACACCTGCGGCAGCAGCGAAGCCAACGGCCAAGTTCTTCTCAACCGCCGAAGTGCAGACTTTGGGCGATTGGGTGGAACTGATTCTGCCCCGCACCGACACGCCCGGGGCTCGCGACGCCCAGGTGCATTACATGATCGATGCGCTGTGCCATCGGCAGCCCGCCGCCGGTAAGGACTGGCGCGCGACCTTCGGTTGGCTCACCAAGCAAAAAGGCGCGCCCGGCGAAGTGCTCGCCCGCATCGGCACGGAAACCGGCACGCCCGGCGCCGCGCACTTCAAGCGCTTGCGCGACACCACCATCGAGCAATACTATGCCACGCGCGAGGGCCTGCAGACGGAGCTCGGCTGGAACGCCAATACCTACGTCGCCGAGTTCAAAGGTTGCACACACAAGGAGCATCAGTAACATGGCGCAAGTTCGCAAGAGCCCGGAAGTGCACGACGTGCTGATCGTCGGGAGCGGCGCCGCCGGGGGCATGGCCGCCTGGAATTTGACGCGCAAAGGCATCAAGGTGCTGATGCTCGACGCCGGCGAGAAGTTCAACCGCGGCGGCTTCTGGAGTCATGTGAAGCCTTGGGAGACACAAAAGAAGCTCGACTCCGGCCAGAAGCCGCCGCAGTTCTTCGTCGATAACAACGAACAGCCTTATCACTCGGATCCTTACTTCTACCTGGTGCGCGTGTGGGGCCGCGGCGGACGCACGAATGTCTGGGGGCGCGTCGCGCTGCGCTACGGCGACCTCGACTTCGCCGCCGCCGCGCATGACGGCTGGGAGATCGATTGGCCCATCCGCTACAAGGACATCTCGCCTTACTACGACCAGGTGGAGCAACTGATCGGCGTCTGCGGCGGCAACGACGACCAGGACTCGCTGCCGGGCAGTAAATTCCATCTCCCGCCGCCGGCACCTCGCTGCGGCGAACGGCTGCTGCAGCGCGCGGCCAAGTCGGTGGGCATTAGTGTCGTGTCGCAACGCAAAGCCGTCGTCACCAAAGAGCACAACGGCCACGGGCCCTGCCACTACTGCGGCGCCTGCGGCAAAGGCTGCGACGTGGGCGCGTTCTTTAACTCGAGCGACTATCTGCTGGAGCCCGCCTTCAAGACCGGCAATCTCCGGTTGATCGACAATGCCGTGGTGGGGCGCCTGCTGGTAGGGCCTGATGGACTGGCCAATGGCGTGCAATACTTTGACCGCAAGACCGGCCAGGAGCATCAGGTGCTAGCCAAGCGCGTGATTGTCGGCGCGGCTTGTGTGGACTCGACGCGCATCCTGCTGAATTCGAAAAGCGACAAATACCCCAACGGCATTGGCAACTCGTCGGACGTGATCGGGCGTTACCTTTGTGAGCAAACGCGCTTCCACATGTACGGCTTCGCGCCCGAGCTGATGGGCACCAAGACCCTGAATGACGATGGCCTCGGCGGCGAACATATCTACCTGCCGCGCTTCAACCATCGCGGACCCAAGCGCGACTATCTCCGCGGCTTCGGCTCGCAGTTCTGGAACATCGGCGCGCAGCCCGGCCTCGCCAGTTGGGCCAAGCAATTGCCTGGCTACGGCGCGGGCCTCAAGCAAAATATCAAGCGCCATTTCCCCGCCCTGCTGGCGATGCACCCTTACGGCGAAGTGCTGCCCTACAAGGACAATCGCGTGGTGGTGGACCCCAAGAAGACCGATCGCTACGGTTTGCCGATCGCGAAGATTGAATACCAGATTCGCGACAACGAAAAGAAGATGCTGGGAGACATGTACGACATGGCCGAGCAGGTGATGCGTGCGGCGAAAGCCGAAATGCTGCCGTTTGAGCGGGGGAGTGTCGACGTGGCGGGTAGCGCGATTCATGAGCATGGCACCGTTCGCATGGGGCGTGACGCGAAGCGTAGCGCCCTCAATGGCTATTGCCAGATGCACGACGTAAAGAATGTCTTTGTCGTCGACGGCGCGGCGTTTACCACGGCCAGCGAGAAGAACCCGACCCTAACGATTCTGGCTCTCTCCTGGCGGGCCACCGATTATCTGGCCGAGCAGATCCGGAAGGGCGAAGTTTAGGGCTCCTTACGCAGGCGCTTGAAGCAGCAACTTGCGCGGCTACCACTCCCGCCTATTCGGGCTTCGGCGGCGTGGGCGGATTGGGAGCGGCGGGCGGCGCGGGCTCCGCGAAGTAGCTTTCATTGAAGACGATCTTCGAAGCGTCCTTGATGTCCTTCATCGCCTTCTGCGCCAACTCTGGCTTCAGCTTCGGCTCGATCTCGGCCTTGGCAGTCGCAAAGTCCTTACCCAGTTGCTCCTGCACCTGGATGATGTGGTAGCCGAACTGCGACTCCACGGGATCGCTGGTCTTGCCGACCGGCATGCTGAAGGCGGCCGCTTCAAACGGCGGCACCATCATGCCGCGGCCGAAGGCGCCCAGGTCGCCGCCATTGGCGCCACTGCCGGCGTCGTCGGATTCCTTCTTGGCGAGTTCGGCAAAGTCCGCGCCGCCGTCGATGGCCTTCTTGAGCTCGAGGGCCTTGGCGAGCGCTTCTTCTTTGGTCAGGTCCTTCTGCCCTTCCTTCACCGGCACGGGCGAGCCCTTAAAGCGCAGCAGGATGTGCCGGGCCTTCACCTTCTGGTACTGATCCTTGTTCTT
>JBBQQS010000221.1:0-8405 GCA_038215525.1 Bryobacterales bacterium | reverse complement strand
CGAAGGCGAATGGCATAAGCCGGACGTCCAAATCGTCTCCCTCTATACTGACCAGAAGCCCGCCGGTGACCCCGCCAGCGGCGGCGACCAAAGTTACGTCCGCGCCAAAGAGTTCGGCTTCACGGTCTACAACACCATCGCCGAAGCCCTCCGCTGCGGCACGGGCAAGCTCGCCGTCGACGCCGTCATGATCATCGGCGAACACGGTGATTATCCAAAGAATGAAAAAGGCCAAGTGCTTTACCCGCGCTACGAATTCTTCAAACAATGCGTCGAGGTTTTCGAGAAAGACGGCCGCGCGGTGCCTGTCTACAACGACAAGCACTTGAGTTACAGCTTCGAAAAAGCCAAATGGATGGTGGACCAATCGAAGCGTCTCAAGTTCCCGATGCTCGCCGGCTCTTCCTTGCCAGTCACCTGGCGCCTGCCGGATCTCGAGTTACCCCTCAACTGCGAAATCGAAGACGCCCTGATGGTCGGCGTGGGCGGATCTGATCCGATGGACTACCACGCCCTCGAAGCCATGCAGTGCATGATCGAGCGCCGCAAGGGCGGCGAGACCGGCATCCGCCGCGTGCAATTGATTCAAGGCGACGCGGTATGGCAATCTAATCGTTATTCAAAGCAGTTACTCACCGCCGCCCTCTCCCGCAGCGATTCGCCGCAGGGGAAAACTCTCATCGACGGCCGCACTCAGGACTTAGTCGGCAACAACGAACTCCCTAAGTTAGTGAAAAATCCCGCTGCTTACTTCATTGAACACAACGACGGGCTAAAAACGACCTTACTGATGCTCGACGGCGCCGTGCATGACTATTGCTTCGCCGCCAAGGTGAAGGGGATGCCCGGTTACCCTTCCACGCAGTTCTTCCTCTCGCCCGTCCCCAACGTCACTTACTCGGCCTGCCTGGTGAGTAAGATTGAGGAGATGTTCGTCACCGGCAAAGCTCCCTATCCGGTGGAGCGTACCCTGATCGTGAGCGGTGCCCTTGAAGCTTGCCTTACCTCTAAGTTGCAGGGCGGCAAGGTGCTCGAAACGCCGGAGCTCAATGTGAAGTACCGCGCCCCGAAAGAGTCGCAACACGCGCGAACCTGATGGCCCGCAAATTGCTCTCTCATTAGCCATGACTTGGCTATTGACGTTTGCCGCTCTTTTCTCTCAGGAGGCCAACTTCGGCGTCCAATCGAACTTCGTCGTGGTGCCGGTGAACGTCACGGACCGCAAGGGGAATCCCGTCGATGGCCTCGAAGCGAGCCAGTTCATTCTGCTCGACAAGGGCAAGCGTCAAAAAGCCATGGTCGATACGATCGGCACGGGTGTGGCGGAAATCGCCCTCGTGATTGCGGTGCAGTCTTCGGGCATCTCGGCCCCGGTGCTCGAAAAGGTGCGCAAAATCAGCTCCATGGTGAGGCCGTTACTCACCGGCGCTCGCGGTTGCGCTGGCGTAGTCGCTTTCTCCGATCGGGTGCAGTGGCTCACCGAATGTACCCGCGACCAAGCCAAGCTCGACCAGGCGTTTGCCGCCCTCAAGCCCGGAGCCGACAAAGGCGCCCGGATGCTCGATGCCGCCAACCAAGCCATCGACCGGCTCCGCGTCCGCAAGGCCCGCCGCGTGTTGCTGTTGATCTCCGAATCGCGCGATCGCGGCAGTGAAACGGCACTTGAGTCATTGTTACTGGCCGCCCAGAACGCGGGAGTTACAGTGTATGCGGCCACTTACTCCGCTTTTCGCACCGCCTTCACCCAAAGGGCCGCCCGAAATGCGCCCCGCAAGCGCGGACCGGCGACGCCCAACGTAACTCCCGGGGACCCCAGTTACGTCCCGCTCGAAGGCCGCGGAGATATTCTCGGCGGTTTTTCCGAACTCTTCCGCCTGGGCAAAATAAATGCCACGGATGTACTCTCGGGCCAAACGGGCGGCACTACGTTTCCATTTACTCGCCAAAAAGGCTTGGAGGACGCGATCGAAAAGCTGAGTAGCGAGTTACATACCCAATATTTGCTGGGGTTTACTCCCGAGTTGATCGAAGCGGGTTATCATGCACTCGAAGTCCGCATCGACCAAAGGCCCGACTTACAAGTCCGCGCGCGACCGGGCTACTGGGCCGTGGTGGCGAAGTAGCCTGGGACCCCACAGCTCACGCTGCGGGCTAGTTTGAGGGTCAAGTTGACGCGTTCCACTCTGGCCGCAGGATCGACATCAGAATCAACGTGCGATAGCCGGCCGGCCCTTTGATGCACTCGCGCAGTTGACCCTCTTCCCGCAGCCCCACTCGTCCATAAAGGTGGCGGGCGCGTAGGTTGTCCTCGTAAACGTCGAGCCAGACGCGGTTTGCCCCACGCTCTGCGAAGGCCCACGGCAGCAGCCAAGCCATGACCGCCGATCCGATGCCGTGGCCGCGTTCATTCAGGCAAAGCCGCTTCACTTCAATGGCGTCGTGGCGATCGGCCAGGCCACGGAGGATCAAGTAACCCACGGCTTGGCCATGGCGCAGAATCACTCGCTGCGCGACATCAGGGTCATCGAACCAAGCCCGGTGGGTGGTGGCGTCATCCTCGCCGACAAAACCCTCCTGGCAGGCCTGGGCCTCGGTGGTCAGGATGAAGGGTAAGTCCTCGGCGGTGGAGGACCGGAAAGTAACTGCGGGCGGGGCAGGATACAACGCCGGCGCGAGCCAGCGGACTAAGGCGTAAGTGAGCGCTTGCACGAAGCTCTCGCGGCGATCGGCCAAACCGGCAGTAAGTAAGCCGATGGCGCCCTCCTTCTGCTTGGAGTTCGAGATGCCGGACGCTTCATCGACTAAGTCGCCTAACTCGCGCCCGGCGTCGAGGCCGGCGCGGAAACCCGGCGGTAACTCCATGCGGACTCCGCCGCCCTCGCCCTGTTGACCGGCGCGGTCGACCACGACGACTGAATTGACTAAGTACAGCCGCCCGCGCAACTCTTCGATGCCGCCTTCGAGACCGATGCCCAAATCGGCGTCGAGGGCCACGCGAGCGGCGGAAGCCCGGTTGGCCGCGCCTAGCCGCGTCTCAGCTTCGCTGCGGGGCTGCACGCCGACGCCCGACGGCACCGACACGCCCACGATCTCCGGCGCGGGCCAAACCCGACGCGCCACCTCGGCCACCGCGCCAATCTTCACCGGATTCTTCGAGCCCACCGCAATTCGCCGCATCATCTCCAGCATAATGTCAGATGTATGTTGTCCCTTTTGGCCATGACGTGGCTCGCCGCGCAGATCGAGGTCTATTCCGAGTTTCGGCGCATTGGCCCGGATGGCGAGATCGTGAAGCCCGACCAGGGCGGCACGGTCCGCGAGATGCTTTCGCCCGCCGTGCCACGTGGCGGCCACGCCTCCTTCCACGTGGTGATCAAGGCTCCGGGCGGCTCCGGCTACACGCTTTACATCGGGCAGAACCCAGAAGGCCACGGCCACATTACGCTCTATCGCGAACTCTACACCGATGGCCTGCCGAACCGGCTGGAGCTCGTGAAGACGGACTTCGCCGGCCCCCACAATGCCGTCGTGCCCGATGGCCAAACGGCCGACGTTTATTGGATGGACATCGAGTACCCGCCCACGGTAGCGGTGGAGCGCGTGAAGGTGGAGCCGCAGCTCTGGGCCGGCAGCCATTGGATTGTCTACCCCATGGAGATCCGGCTGACCGAGGCGCGTTTGAAGAGCCTACCGGCGGACCGCGACCCGGGCTTGGCCTCGAGCGCCCGTATCGAATCCGCCGCGCTGTTGGCCTTGCGCGAGAAGCTCTGCGGCATTGCCCCGGCGAAGGCGTCGCCGGGCGAACCCACCATCGGGCGCCTGGTTTATCGCAATGCGCGCGAAGTGCTCAACTTGCCGACGACTCTGCTACCCGAGCCAGGCCCCTATTGCAAAGGCGAAGCCGCCCTACCGATCGAAGGCTTCCTGCGGCTTCGAAACCAGATTCTGCAGGGCAAACCAACTCCTCCAGCAAAATGAAGTAAAATAAAAGGGCTGGAGAGATGGCCGAGTGGTTGAAGGCGCACGCTTGGAAAGCGTGTTTAGGAGAAATTCTAACGAGGGTTCGAATCCCTCTCTCTCCGCCATCTGAATTTTCCCCTCCTAAAGTAAATGTTGCCTCACCCGCCCTAGCGTGAGTGCAACTTCTGCCCGTTTTGCCCCGAAAACCTGTCGTTTGCCGATTGGCCCCGCGCGTGCACTAGCGAGGGGACATGAAAGCTGCTCCTACCCAACAAGCCTTTGGCACGATCGTACGTCGGCCTATCGGACTCACCGAGGCCCTTTGCTTGGCCAGCGTCAACGGTCTCAACCAGGTACTCGCCAACACGATGACGCTGCGCGACCTGTACAAGAAACACCATTGGCAAACCGGCGGTCCGGACTTTTATTCCCTGCATTTGCTCTTCGACAAGCATTATGAAGAACAGGCGGAACTGGTAGATTCGCTCGCTGAACGCATCCACCAACTGGGCGGCGTCAGCTTGGCGATGGCCACCGACGTGGCGGAGGCGACGGAGATCGCCCGCCCCCCGAAAGATCGTGAGGAGCCGATGGCACAGGTCCGGCGTCTGCTGGAAGCCCACGAAAAGGTAATTGCCGGCGTACGGGTAGCCGCAAAAAAAGCCGACACCGCGGGCGACGATGGCACCAATGACTTGCTGGTGAGCCAAGCTCTGCGCACCAACGAGCAGCAGGTGTGGTTTCTGGCGGCGCACGTCGACTCCTCCAGCGCGGGAACCCTCTAGTGGACCCCGTCAACCAATTGGTGGTCCGCCTGCGTGCGCGTGACACGGCCGCTTTGGGCGAACTCTACGACCAATACGGCGCCATCGTTTATTCCATCGTTTGGCGCATCTCGCGCGATACGGCCACGGCCGAAGACTTGACCCAGGAAGTATTCCTGCGGATCTGGAACAAAGTTCCCGGCTTCAATACCGACCGGGGCAAGCTTTCCAGTTGGGTGATGTCGATCGCCCGGAACGCGGGTATTGACTATCTCCGCTCCCGGGTCGGACAACAATCTGTGCGCAATATCTCGCTGGACGTCGTTCAGCCACTTCGCGCGCGCTCCAATCCCGAAGCCGAGTGTCACGCGGCCGTGGAGAACGACCGGGTGTGGAAAGCAGTGGATCGCCTGCCGCCGCGACAGCGCCAACTCTTGGACTTGGCTTATCGGGAAGGCTTGTCACAGTCGGAGGTGGCCGAGCGAATGGGCGTGCCATTGGGGACGGTGAAAAGCTGGGTCGGGGGTGCGCTGCGCCAGCTGAGGGGCGATCTGCGTTGGCGCGAAGTCACGCAGCATGCGGCAGTTCATACCGATTAGATTTCCGGACCGCCGACCCCGGCTGAGGTTGCCAAGCGCATTCGTGAGAATGAACTCGGCTTGGCTGCGTACGCGGTGGGCCATCGCGGGGGTCCGCTGAAAACTCATTTAGAATAAGGAGATGGCGAGCAAAGTGCTGATCCCCATGGCCGAATTCGACCAGCTGATGGAGCCCGACGAGTTGCGCTATGAACTGGACGAAGGCGAGTTGATGGTCATGACTAGGCCGAGTACATTCCACAACGACATCGCGGGCAATCTCTTTTACTGGCTGAAGCAATATCTAAAGGTCAGACCCATCGGCAAGGTCCTGAATTCGGACCAACTCCACATCCTAGGGCTCGCAATTAAGCGAGCCCCGGACGTTTCGGTGGTGCTCAAGCCGCGGATGGTCGGCCGGGCGGAAGAGTTGGACGGTGCACCGGACTTAGCCGTCGAAGTGGTTTCGCCCAGTGATTTTTGGGCCGGTTGCCGGGTGGCCTTGGTGGTCTATCCGGACACCAGAGAGATCGAAATCTGGATACCGCCAGGCGCGCCGAACCGGGTTTTGACCATGGACGAAACCCTCAGCCTACCCGACTTGCTGCCGGATTGGTGCTCGGTAAGCGAAGTTTTCCGGGAAGATTAGGCGCGCTCGAGGTATTCGCCGTCCGTGGTGGAGACGCGGATCTTTTCACCTTGGTTGATGAACGGCGGAACCGTGACGACGAGGCCCGTCTCCATCGTGGCCGGCTTGCCAACGTTCGATACCGAGGCGCTCTTTAAGCCCGGCTCGGTCTCCATCACCGTCATGATAATCGCGGCCGGCAACTCGATGCTGATGGGCCGTTCTTCAAAGAAGGTGACCTTCACTTTGAGCTGCGGAGTCAAGTAGTTGACGTTATCGCCCAGGAGCTCTTCGCTCAGGTGGATCTGCTCGTAGTTCTCGACGTTCATGAAGTGATAGTCGGTACCGTCCTTGTAGAGGAACTCCATGTCCTGGTCGTCGAGGCTGATCTTTTCCACACTGTCGGTGGAGGCAAATCTGTGCTCGGCGAAGGAGCCGCTTTTGAGTCCGCGCATCTTCACTTGGACGAAAGCGCGGAGGTTGCCAGGCGTGCGGTGCACGAAACTGACGACGGAGTAGAGCTCCGCATTGAATTTGATCACCATTCCTGGGCGAATCTGTGTGGCTTGCATAGCTATCTTCGTTAGTTTATCAGCTACAATGCGATACAAGCATGATTCCGGAGTTCATCCCTGAAGGCCTCACATTCGACGACATTTTGCTAGTGCCGGCCCGCAGTGGGGTACTGCCCTCCCAAGCCGATACAAAGACCTGGTTTGCGCGCGGGATTCCCCTGAATATTCCCGTGGTGAGCTCGGCCATGGACACGGTGACGGAGAGCCATTTGGCGATCGCGCTGGCCCAGCAGGGCGGCATGGGCGTGATTCACCGCAATATGACCATTGAGCGGCAGGCCGAAGAAGTGGACCGGGTGAAGCGTTCAGAGAGCGGCATGATCGTCGACCCTTTCACCACCCACCCCGATCAGCCGATCTCAGTCGCGCTCGACCTGATGAAGCAGTACCGCATCTCGGGCGTCCCAGTGGTCGATACGAATAACAAGCTGGTCGGCATCCTCACCAACCGCGACCTGCGCTTCGAGACCGACTTCAGCCAGCCCATCGCCAATCGCATGACGAAAGACCCGCTGATTACGGTCCCCGTCGGCACCACGCTTGAGGACGCCGAGCGGGCCTTGCGGAAGCATCGGGTGGAAAAGCTGCTCGTCGTCGACGAGACCGGGGCCCTGAAGGGCTTGATTACGGTGAAAGATATTCAAAAGAAACTGAAGTATCCGAACTCCGCCAAGGACGACCAGGGGCGTTTGCGGGTGGCGGCGGCAATCGGCTCGACCGGCGACTTTCTTGAGCGGGCCGGCGAACTGGTGCGCAAAAAAGTGGACGCCATCGTGATCGATTCGGCGCATGGCCATAGCGAAGGGGTACTAGCGGCCGTGAAAGCGGTGAAGTTGGCCTACCCGCAGGTGCAGTTGGTGGCGGGCAACGTGGCCACCTACGAAGGCGCCCGTGACCTGGTGGAATTGGGGATCGATGGCGTGAAGGTGGGGATCGGTCCCGGTTCTATCTGTACGACCCGGGTGGTTTCGGGCGCCGGCGTGCCGCAGGTGACGGCGATCGCGGAAACGGTGAAGGCCACGCGGGCGGCGGGCATCCCGCTAATTTCGGACGGGGGAATTAAGTTTTCCGGCGATGTGACTAAAGCTATCGCTGCGGGCGCCGATTGTGTGATGATCGGGAGTTTGTTGGCCGGCACGGACGAAAGCCCGGGCGAGACCATTTTGTACCAGGGGCGGACGTTTAAGAGCTACCGGGGCATGGGTTCGTTGGGCGCGATGGCAGAGGGCAGCAATGCCGATCGCTACGGGCAGGCCCGGTCCGATAAACTGGTTCCTGAGGGGATTGAAGGGCGAGTGCCGTCCAAGGGTCCGCTGGCTGACTGGGTGTTTCAATTAGTCGGCGGCTTGCGGGCCGGGATGGGCTATAGCGGCTCGGCCAGCATTAAAGAACTACAGGAAAATGCGCGCTTCTGCCGCCTCACCTCCGCTGGACTCAGGGAAAGCCACGTCCACGACGTCATCATCACCAAAGAGGCGCCGAACTATCGCCTGGAGTAGATCACGCAGAGCTCCCTGGCGGTCGGGGCTCTGTTGGCCGTCGCGGAAGACAGACCGTTTGAGTGGCCATTCAGACAGAGCTTCGACCCCCAGGGAGTACTGAGGAGTAGGCAGTTTCCCCAAGTGTGGATTCCGCATCCGCTGTTCGATAGTGAGAGCAGATGATCTTTGTGCTTCTGCTGCTTCTGGCCCAGGACCCTCCTGCGGCCCCTAACACTGCCCGCGACAAGATGGCGGCTTCGATTGAGAAGCAGCGCGAGGCGGCGAAACGGCAGACCAAAGCCCTGGGGTTGCATCCCGATGAGGAACCGGCGGTCTTTTTCACCACTCCGTGGCCGCGTCCGCAGCCTTTGACCCCTGCCCCACCCGCGCCCACCGCTCAGCCGGCCGCTTTGGTTTGT
>JBBQQS010000220.1:0-8407 GCA_038215525.1 Bryobacterales bacterium | reverse complement strand
AGGGGGCGTGGCGGCGCGGGTCCTTGGTTTCTTCGGCTAAGTGGGCGGAGGCGTCGTAGCCGGTGAAGGTCCACATGGCTTGGAGTAAGCCGAGAGTGAAGGCGGCATAGTAAGGTTTCGTGCCGATGGGACTTACGGGAGTAAATAAGAATGAGACCGGTTGCAGGGGCGCAGCCCAGAAGATGAGCCCGACGAGGATGAGGGTGCCGAGGATGTGGACGGTAACACTGGCGTCGTTGAGCTTCGCCACCAGGCCTACGCCGTAGGCATTGAGTAGGCCTTGGGAAATGGCAATGGCGGCGAAGGTGAGAAATAGACTTAGCCCGGTGGGTTCGATGCGGGCCAGAGGGAGTAAGTACTGGGCGCAGGCATAGTCGATGGCGGCGAAGCTGGCGGTGCAGGCGATGATGTTGAGGGTCGCGACTAGCCAGGCGATCCTGGGACCGCCCAAGGCGGCGGCCCAATGATAGAGGGCTCCGGAGGTGGGAAAGGCAGAGCACAACTCAGCCATTGAGGCGGCGACGGCTAGGGTGAGCAGCGTGGCCAGAGGCCAGGCCAGGGACATCTCAAGGGGGCCGCCCTGGTCAAAGCCGTAGCCGAAGAGAGTTACCGCGCCGGTAAGGATCGAGATATTGGAGAACGAGATGGCGAAATTCGAAAATCCGCCCATCTCGCGGAGTAACTCCTGGGCGTAACCAAAGTGTTGTAAGTCTTCCTGGTCCTGCGACTTCATGGAACGCGCAAAATGGGCAAGAGTTGGCGAATTTCGGCATCGGTGGGTTGCCGGCCATACTCACAGATTTCGAAGGACTCGAATTGCTTTACCTGGGCCGCGTGTGCTGGGCCATACCATTTCTCGAGCGAAGCTTTGATTCCGGGGGTGATGGGTCTGGTGCGGCCGTTGGCGAGCCAGATGAGGCGTTCGGCCGGATCTTTCGGGACTTGATCGAGCCGGCCGTCGACCCAGGGCAGCCACTCATAAAATTGGCTCTGGTGGGCATCGAGGGCGAAGATTTTCTGCTGGAATACGGAAGTTATGTCGACGACGACGTCGGGGCGAAAGGGCGACGGCTTTTGGAAACGGTCCTGGTAGTAGAGGAAGAAGGGATTCTTCCGCAGGGGCGCGGTATCGGGGGCCACGTTCGGAACGACGACCATGTAAGAAGCATCTTGCACCAGGACGCCGGTGTAGCGGTGGTCAGGATGATAGTCGTTCGGGCGGGGCGCGATGACGATATCGGCGTTCCACTCGCGGATCTTGCGAATCACCTGGAGGCGAATTTCGAGGGTGGGAAGTAACTCGCCGTCGTGATTATTCAGCACGTCGTAAGTGATTCCCAAACGTTTGGCCACCTCTTGGGTTTCGGCATAACGGCGACGGGCGAGGGCTCCACCGCCGAGAGTTTGGTGGCCGGCGTCGCCGTTGGTGACGGAGACGAATTTGACGGCATGGCCGGCCTTGGCGAGGATGGCGGCGAGTCCGCCGGCGCCGAGGTCGCAGTCGTCGGGGTGGGCGCCGAAGGCGATGACGCGGGACTTCTCCTGGGCGACTAAGGCTGTGGCTAGCGAAAGAATTAGAGTAAGTCGAAGCATAAGGACCAATTATCGCGTAGGAGCGCAGCGAGCGCCGGGGGCGCGCTGCAAGGGGCCGACGTCGACGGCGCCTTCGGGTTTGACCGTGAAGGCGACGGAGGCTTTGCCGGTATCGCAAGTAAGCTGGAAACGGCTTTGTCGCGCACCATCGCCACTGAGCACTTCGCCGACGCGGCACTGGCCGAGCCCCTCGCGCGGTTTGGCGACATAGTCTTTCGCGGCGGCCATGATTTCGGGCGAAGGGTTACCAATCGCGAACATGCGCCACATTTGGAGGGCGGGCGGTTTGGTGGGTGCCAGGGTGAAAGCGACTTCCACTTCGCCGCGTTCGCACTTCATGCGGAAGCGACCGCGGAGGAGGTTTTCGGGTTCAATCGCGCCGGGGGCTTCGCACTTCCCTGCCCGGGCTTGGACGGCGGCCATTTCCTGGCGGCGGGCGGCGAGGTCACCATCGAGGAGGAAGTTATCGGCGGCGAGCTTCTTGAGCTTATTGTCGTCCCAATTCTGCCAGAGGCTAGCGATGGAGTCGCGCATGGAGAGTAACTCGGGTGCCGGCGGCGGGGCGCGCGGTTCGAGGGCGCCGGTTTTGGTGAGTAAGTCGAAGGCTTGGCTCAGTACACCCGCGGGGCCTTGGTAAGTGAGGTTCGTCATAGCGACCATACCGACTCCGTATTCGGGCAGCCACATCATATACGAGCCGAAGCCCGGTAAGCCGCCGCCGTGGCCGACGATTTGAGCGAAGCGGCAATCGGTGCTGATACCGAGGCCGTAGCCGTAGCCGCCGGTGGTGGCGCGGCCACGATCGGCGACGAAGTTCGACTGGCGCTGCAGGCGCTGCATCTCGCGCAAGGAACTGCGGCGAACGGGGCCTGAGTCCTCGCCGTCGCGCGGAGGGAAGGCGGAGAGTTGGTAGGTGACCCATTTGGCGAGGTCCGGCACGGTGGTGACCAGGCCGCCCATGGCGCCGAAACTGCCGTGGGCGAGGGAGGGAATTTCGAAGAAGCCATCGCCCTGGCGTCCGTGGCCGGTGGCCCGAAGATTGGCGGCGATGGCGTTAGGTTCAAGCGAGGAAGCCGTCATGCCCAGGGGTTTCAAAATGCGGCTTTCAATATATTCGCGATAACTCATTCCGGAAGCTTTCTGAATTACTTGTCCGGCGAGGGCGAAGCCGTAATTGGAATACTCGAAGGCCGTATCGGGCGTAGTGGAAAAGGGGATGCCGTCCTTGGCCCATTGCTTCAAAGTAGCGTCGGGGATGGCCAATTGGCGATCGCCCCAGGGATTGTCTTCCGGAAAACCCGCGCCATGCGAGAGTAACTGGCGCACGCGGATGGGCGCGCTGTCGCTGGTAGGGTAACCGTAATTCTTCAATTCCGGGATATATTTTTCGACGGGATCTTCGAGCGACAACTTCCCTTCATCGCGCAGCTTGAGGACCGCCGCGGCAGTGAAGCTCTTGGTCATGGAGGCGATGCGGAAAGCCGTGGCCGTCGTGACCGGATCCTTCGACTTGGCATCGCGAACGCCGTAGGCTTTGGCGAGGACGAGTTCGCCATCGATGACCACGCCCCAGGCGGAGCCGGGCACGCCCATCTGTTCGTGGGCGCGCGCAAAGAGCTGCTCGATGGCGGGGAGGGCCGACTTAAGCTTTTCGACTCGTGCAGGGTCAACAAAGCGAGGCGGGTCGCCGCCAAAGAGGGACAGAGAGAAGAGGGACAGAGAGAAGAGGGGTAGCGTGAAAAGGACTATGCAGGCGCGCATAGTCCAGTTTACACATGCCGGCTAGGCGAAATATTCGGAGGCGTATGCAGGCCGAAGACGGACGGCGCGGCGCCAGCTCTCTTGCGCCGCCTGCGACTGGCCCATTTCCTTGAGGGCGTGGCCAAGATTGAGGAAAGCCTCGGCAAAGTCCGGCTTTTGGTCGAGGGCTTGGCGATAATAACGGACGGCGGCTTCGGAGTGTCCGGCTTGCTGATGGAGCACGCCGAGGTTAAAGAGCACCTGGGGTTTCGGGTCAATCGACATTACTTTTTCGAGCACCACGCGGGCGCCATCGTAGTCGCCGAGCTTGGCTTTGGCGAGGGCGAGGCCGTTAGCGGCTTCCACCCAGTCGGCGCGCAGTTCGAGGCAGGCTTCAAGGGCGAGGACACTGGCATCCCAGCGTCCGGCGGTGAGGTGGTTGGTGGCCAGGCGGAACCAAGGCTCCTCCCAATTGGGCACCAACTTAGTCAGTTGTTCAAAGCAGACGGCGGCTTCGCCTTCGTGACCCTGCTGCTCAAGTAAGATGGCGAGATTCCAAAGGGCTTCGGCTAACTGCGGGTCGCGCTGGAGCGCTTCGATATATGATTCGCGGGCCGCTTCCCATTCACCGCGCTGATGGTGGAGGAAGCCCAGGTTGGCGTAGGCTTGCTTGAGCGAGGGATCGATTTCGACAGCCTGCAAGTAGGCCTCAATGGCGGGCCGCACCTGGTTGATCTGCTGGCGGGCGACGCCTAAGTTAAACCAGCCTTCGGCGGAGCCGGGGGCGAGTTCCGTTAGTTTCTCGCAGTGTTTTGCGGCTTCGGCGAAACGCTCGCGGATAAAGGCGAGAGTGGCCAGGGCTTCATGGGCGGCGAGCGTGAGAATGGGGCGGTTCGAAGCTTGGAGCCGTTCGGCTAACTCGCGAATGGTAACTTCATTGCCGTAAGAGAGGGCGATGGAGAGACGATTGAGGAGTAAGTCCGGGTTGTCGGGATTTTCATTCTCTAACTGCTGATAGATGGCGTCGGCCTCTTCGCGGCGGCGAAGCATATGGAGCGCCACGCCCTTGCCGAAGCGGGCTTGGGTTTGCAGCGGCGTCAGCATCAGGGCTTGCTCAAACAACTCGAGCGCGGCTTGGGCTTCGTTTTCGTGCAGGAAACAGACGCCTTGGGCGACTAAGGATTCAGTGCGGGCGGTGCGAGGAGCAAGGTCACTGGCTTGGCGAAACATCTCCGCGGCTTCCGCCCAACGCTCTTGCTTATAGCGGCAGATCCCGAGATTGTAAAGGTCGCAGCGAGAGCGCGGGTTGCGTTCGAGGGCCTGCTCAAAGACGGGCGCGGCTTTATCGTAACGCTGAGCTTCGAGGTAAAAACCGCCCAGAAAGGAGTAGGCGTCGGCTTCGGTATCGGCCTCCGAGATCGCTTTTTCGAGGCGGGAGATCGCCTCGGCTTTGCGGCCCTCGAGATAGAGGCTGACCGCTTGGACGACGGCCGGAGAAGAGAGGGCGCGTTCCTTCATGCCGGGGACGCCATCCATAAAGGACGGCTCCGCCTGGAGCAACGAATGGATCACCTCGTCGTCGACATAGTACAACCACCGGTCTTCCCAGTTATTATTCATGCTGTCTCTCCCAACCTTCCACACTGATCATGAGTTCGTTAGTTTCTTGAATAAAAACCCGCCCACGCTCTTTTTGGGTGGTAGGGGTGTCTTGGTTTCCGTGGGCGCCTTCGATGCGGCGTAGCCGAGCGAGCCGCCGAAGATTCCTCCCTTGGCCGGACCAAAAGCGATCCGGCGCCGCATGGGGGTGACGGAGAACTTGGGCCATTGGATGGAGTCGGAAAGGGAGGCGATGGTCTCGAGGACGGCGCGGAGTTCGGGAGGCTCGGCGACAAAGTCCGGCAGGGGCTCCGGAGGGGCCATCTGGATAGGATGGGCCGCCAAGTCGTCTCCTTCGGTGAAGCGCTCGACGGCATCGGATTTTTTCTTATTGCCGCGGTCGCCGAGCGAGATGCGAACGGCGTTTTCAACGACGATGCCGCTACCGCCGTTGCCGCCTTCCACGACAATGGTGGTGTTGATGGAGACCGACGACGATCCGGGCGGGGGTGGCGGCGGCGCTTGATGCGGCTGGTCACGGCGCCATTCGAACTGCGGCCCATCGTTGGAGGGGGGCTGTGTGCGATCCCGGTTGTTGAGCGGTTCGTGGGGCACGAAGGGAGTGGGCGGTTCGGGTGTGGTGAAGCGCGCGACCTCGTTGCCCTTGACAGGCTCGGCGATGACGGGTACAGCGTTGACCGGCTTGGCTTCCGAGGTCGGCTTGGCGGCTGGTTTGTCGGGAGCGGGTGGCTTTTCTGCCAAGGGCGGATTCGCCGCGGCAGGGACCGCCGGGGCAGATTCGCGATGCACCTGCTGTTGGCCTTCGTGCATGGCGCGGGCCGCTTGTTGCCAGGAGCCGGGCGGCTCCGTGACTTTGCGCGCCGGAAGCTCCGCTGCCGCAGGGACCGGCCGGGGGGCTTCTGGCGTAACGGGGGCGGCTCGCGAAGGCCATACCGCGGGGTCCTGCGAATTTTGGCTCATCCAAGATTCGATGGCCGGATCCGTCAACCCGGACCGGAGAATGAAATCGAAGCGATCGTCGGAGAAAGTGAGGCGCAGCCCCTGCATCATGTCGCCAGCCATGGCGCCGCCGACAATCATGTCGGAAGTGCCGCGATGGGGGAAAGGCATCTCGTGAAAGCGGAAGGGCTGGTCGGGAGTGAAGAGCGAATCACAGCCGGCGGCAAAGTGGGGCCAGGCAAAGTCCCGCACGCGGACCTTGGCCAGGGTGGAGGCGGTCTGGTGGTGGGGGAGCCGGAGGCTGGTGGCGGGCGCTGAAGCGGCGAGCCATTCGGGAGGTTCGGATTCGGAGTGGCGGGCGGGATGGTCCGGGACGGATTCGGCAGCAAGGAGGGCCAAGCCCGCGGACACGGGAGAAAAGCATTGGCCCACGGGCGCAACGGGGAGACTGGAGACAGCGGGAGGCACCGGGGGGAAGGTCGCCCAGTCCGCCCAGTCTTTGTCGGCGGCCTCGCCGTTGAGCAGAATGGGAGCGTGGAGCAGAACGGGAGCGGGGAGTAGGTAGCCCGAGTAGGAAGGCGCGGGGGAGGAAGCAGCGGCAGCGAAAGCGAGAGAGAGATTGGGGAGCGCGGGAGCGGACCAGGGCAAACAGTCGCTCCGCACGGATTGGGCGGCAAAGGAGACTTCGGAGAAGGTAGGTGGAGCCGGAATGAGTTCCGCAGCGGGAACGGACGGCTCACGTTGGGCAGAGAAGGCGGGGACAGTCCAAAGCCGGTCGACGGGCGTGTACGTGTCCAGGGTGCCCGGTTGGAGATCCCCGGCGAAGTTGGATGCGGGGACGATATTCCAAAGCAGCGACCTGAGACCGGCTTCGGCGACCGCCACCGAGGGCGCGGCCGCGGGGAAACAGGGGACGGTTAGACGGCGCTCGGTAACGAGGTTTTCCGGACGGGTTTCGATACCGATAGCCTCATGAGAAACCGGCCGTTGGGGGGAACCGAAGTGGATCCGCTGGGCAGCAGCGGCAGGGAGCGTCGCTTCCGGGGCAGAGTAGGCGGAAAGAGGAACGTGCAGGGCTAGCGGCCAATCGCAGGCGGGGGCGGCCAGCGTGGGAAAGCCGTCGGAGAGATTGGGCTCGAATCCAGCAGCATCGGCGTACGGAGCAAGGCGTACGCCGCGCGCGGGCACCTGGGCAGAGGGATGGGCCAAAGCTGGAAGATCAGAAGGCTCCCGGGGCGGTAGCGGGACCGGGTAGGAGGCCGGCGCCGAGTCACTTTCGTGAGCGCCGCCAGTTAGCCCGGCCGGCGAAAGGAAGTGCGCCTGTCGCGGAGAGGCCTCGGCCACCGAATAGGAGGCGGCAGGCAGAGAGAGGGCCGTGAGCAGGCACGCCCAGGGTGCGACGTCGATCGGCACCGGGCTGGTCTCACTACCCTGGACTTCGGGCAGGCCGGCATAGCCGCCTTCAGGCAACCCCAACGCGGCGGAGGGCCAAGTGCGATCGGCAGTCATCATGCAATCGCGGGGATAACCGGCTAAGTGAACCGCGAAGGAGTAGCTGGCGGGCATGGCCCCCAAGACCTTGGGGGTGGGCGTGCTGAGGAACACCCAGAGCGGGGCTGGGGCAGACTCCTCGGCGACTTCCGGCGGCGGTGCCGGAAGGCCGGTGAAGATGGGCGAATCGAAGACCGGGAGTTCGAACTCGTCTTCGCCTTCGTCTGGGAACGGCAGGCCGGCCTCTGGGAACGGCAGGCCGGAAAAGGAGGCCGGGATTACAGGGAGAGGTTCGGGACGGCGGCTTTGTTTCGGCTGCGAGGCGAGACGTTGCAAGGCGAGGCTGTTGAATTCCTCCTGGTAGGCTTCGCGATGAGCCTCCGAACAGAATTCAGCCTTACCCGTGAGTTTTCTCAGTAGCGACAAGGGCTCGCCACAATAGAGACACCGCATGGTGGAACGTTTTTACCTCTCTGTCTATCGTAGGCCTGCCCTCGGGTGAATTCCATAGTTGAAATCACCTAGGAACCTTAGTGGAAAGAGAGCCGCGTGGCTCGGGTAACTGACGTAGTACCCCCTCCAGTAAATTGTGCCGCAGTGGGACCTAAAGATTTGGCGAAACCTCCCGATCACTTTCTAGATTGAGACTAGTTGTGATCGGAAATAATCCATGAGCCGTCGAGACCGCATACAACAAGGCATTGACCAGCTAAGAATGGCGATTCCGGACCTCGACGGAGTGCTGCTGGCGACGAATGAGGGAATGCCACTGGTGCATTCGGTGTCGGGACACGGGGATCCGGGCCGGATTGCGGCCTTGGCGGCAGCGGTGAACAGCCTGGGCCGGCGCGTTACGGAGTCCTTGGCCTCGGGAAGTTGCCAGGAAGTGAGCGTATTGGGGTCAGAGGGGCAGATGTTGTTGTATCCGGCGGGTCCGAAAGCGGTATTGGCGGTATTGTGCCCGGCACACCTAAATTCCGCCTTGGTGCAGTTAGCCGCCCGCAATGCGGCGCAGCAGATTTTG
>JBBQQS010000219.1:0-8487 GCA_038215525.1 Bryobacterales bacterium | reverse complement strand
CACGCATCAGGTCTTCGGAGTCGATCCCGAAGTCCTCGCCGTTATACTTGGTGTAATTCCATTTCATCGGAGTCCTTTTTAATTGAACTGGCGTTTCCGGCGCGGAGCTTCATCCGGTTCTGGACCCTCACCCGCCGACTTACTCTCTTTCATAAAACCGCGCTCCAGCGAGCGGCTAATGCGCTTCAGGGAATATAGGCCCTCCAGGATAAACTCACCGGCCGCCGCCCGCGCGCCAATGCTCGGGCCGGACTTCAACTTAGCCGTCTTCTCCATCAAGCCCTGGATGCCCTCCAGTTCCTTGAGTAACTCAGCGTTCGCAGCCTGGTCGTCCACTTTGATCGCGCCGCCCAAGTCGAACCACTGGATGACTTGGCCGAAGTTAACGGTCTCGAAGTGCTTATGAAAGGTCTTAGCGACCGCGAGGCGGATCAAGTCGCGCGCGACATGATCGCTGCCCTTGAGCTCGCCTTCGTACTCAAGCTCCAACTTACCCGTAATTGACGGCAAGGCGGCATATAAGTCGGCCATGCGAGGCACGGCTTCCGTATCGCCGGTAAGGACGGCGCGACGCTCAGCGTTCGAAACGACGTTCTCCATCACCGTGATGGGCAGCCGTTGCGACACGCCGCTGCGCTTGTCCACTTTCTTGTCATCACGCGCCGTAAAGGCCACCTGCTCCACCACTTCGCGCAAGTAAGCGGGCACATGGATAGTAATGCCACCCCGATCCACCCAGGCCTCTTGCGCCGTAATCTCGATTCCCTGCTCCACCGAAAGCGGATAGTGCGTGCGGATCTCGCTACCGATCCGGTCCTTAAGCGGCGTAATAATCTTGCCGCGCGCCGTGTAGTCTTCGGGATTGGCGGTAAAGACCATCAGCAGATCCAGCGGCAAGCGGACCGGGAAGCCTTTAATCTGCACGTCGCCTTCCTGCAAAATGTTGAAGAGGCCCACCTGGATCTTGCCCGCCAGGTCCGGCAGTTCGTTCACCGCGAAAATGCCGCGATTGGCGCGAGGCAACAGGCCGTAGTGGATCACCATCTCGTCGGAAATGTCATGGCCACGCTTGGCGGCCTTGATCGGATCGAGATCGCCAATCATGTCGGCGATGGTGACGTCCGGCGTGGCCAGTTTCTCGATGTAGCGGTCGGCGGCGGTCAGCCAGGCAATGGGCGTCTCGTCACCCTGGGCGCCGACCAGATCGCGGGCATAGCGCGAGATCGGCGCATAGGGATTATCGCGGACTTCGCTGCCGGCCACATAGGGCATTTCGGGGTCGAGCAGCGCGGTCAGCATCCGGGTGAGGCGAGTCTTGGCTTGGCCGCGCAAGCCAAGCAGGATGAAATTGTGCTTCGAGAGCAGCGCATTCACCACCTGCGGCACTACCGTCTCTTCGAAACCCAGCACTCCCGGGAAAAGCGGCCCGCCCTGGCGCAACTTCGCAATCAGGTTCTCCCGCATCTCGTCGCGCACGGAGCGGTGTTTCAACCGCACCTCGGAAAACGCGCTTCGTTTCAGTTCGCCAAGGGTGGAAGGTTTCGGCATGAGCAATTACACCGATGATACCCCCGTTTCCGCGGATCGGCTTTATTTGGCCGGGCAAAAACGGCGGAATCTCTTGCGACCCCCCTCCGCCTGTGTTATCCAATAGCTAATACCCGATCCGAATTTGCGCGAGGACCCCGCCCCATCATGGAATCCCCCATCCGAAAAGCCGTGCGCCCCCCAATCGCCGCGGACACGCTGAAATCTTCCAGGCCAGCCGCCCAGGCGCCCGTCAAAAAACAGGTCCCACCGGACCAGACCTACGCCGAAAACTTCTATTATTTGAAGCAGATGCAAGGTAAGACCTCAATGGTCATTGTCTTGCAAGATGGCGAGAAAATCAACGGTGTCATCGAGTGGTACGACCGTACCTGTCTCAAGGTCAACCGCGAGGACGGCCCCAATTTGATGCTCTTCAAATCGTGCATCAAATACATGTATAAGGACGAATAGGGGCTACTGGCCCTTCAGTTCCAGCCGATATTTACGGCGCTCGCCTGCCGCAGCGTAGCGCCGAATCTCTTCTTCACTCTCCGGAATCGCTTGGGGCACCGGTACGCGATTGCCGTCCCCGTCAATGCCCACAAACGTCAGGTAAGCTGACGAAGTATGGCGGATGGAGCCCGTCCGCAGGTTCTCGACGAAGACCTTCACGCCCACCTCCATCGAAGTGCGAAAGACGCGATTCACCGTAGACTTCAAGATCACCAACTCGCCGATGTGGACCGGATGCAGGAACGTCATGTGGTCAATGGAGGCCGTCACCACCGGGATACGGGCGTGGCGCATGGCGGCGATGGCGCCGCTGATGTCCACCAGATGCATCACGCGGCCGCCAATCAGATTGCCTAAAGGGTTGGCATCATTGGGCAGGGCTAACTCTGAGTATTCGCTGCAACTGTCGCGCACGAGGCGGGCGATTTCCATACCCTTATTATCGCTAGGATAGAGAGATATGTCCGCGCGAATTGAAGCTCTCACCCAAATGCTGGCGCAAGATCCAGCCAACACCTTTGCCCGCTATGGATTGGCGATGGCCCACTTGGGCGAGGACCGTCCGGAAGACGCCTGGCGCGAGTTCCAAGCCTTGCTCGGGAAGAACCCGGACTACGCCGCCGCCTACTTCCACGGCGGCCGGGCGCTCGAAACGTTGGGCCGTTTGGATGAGGCGCGGGCGATCTACGAACAGGGCATCGCCGTCACCACCCGTATCGGCGACGGGCACACGCGGTCGGAATTGCAAGCCGCTTTGGACATCCTGGGTTAAACCCGACGTAACTGATTCCAAGCCCATACGTTATACTTCAGTAGGAGGGCTCGACTCACTTGAACACGCGCCTCAAATTTGTCTTCGTCGGCGTCACGACGCTTTTCGCGGCTGCCCTGTTGGTGGGCCAGGTGGTTGGCCGCGCCAGCAACCCGGAAGATGCCTACCGGCACTTGGCCGTTTTCACCGATGTGCTGTCGCGCATCAAGAGCGAGTACGTCGAAGAGCCCGACATGAAAAGCGTCACGATTGGCGCCGTCAATGGCCTGCTGGAAGCAGTAGACCCTTACGCGAGCTACCTCAATGCCGACCAATATAAGCAGTATTTGAAGCAGAAGGACCTCAAGAAGGCGAGCGTGGGCCTGGTGCTCTCGAAGCGCTTCGGCTACATCAGTGTAGTGGATGCCATCCCCGGTTCGGCCGCCGATAAGGCTGGTTTGACCACCGGCGACATGATCGAGACCATTAACGCCGTAGCCACCCGCGACATGCCGCTAGCCTTTGCCGAACTCCTGCTGCAAGGCGACGGCGGCACCTCGATCGACCTCTCCGTGCTGCGCGTGCGCAAGCCCGAGCCCACGAAGGTGACCCTGACGCGCGCCATGGTGGTACTGCCCGCGATCACCAGCAAGCTGCTGGCCGATGGCGTGGGCCACATCCGGGTGCAGAGCCTGGAAGACGGCAAGACGGCCCAAGTGGCCGCAGCCATCAAGGAGATGGAAAAGCAAGGCGCCAAGAAGCTGGTTCTCGACCTGCGTAACTCCGCCTTCGGCACGCCCGAAGAAGGAGTCGCCTTGGCCAATCTGTTCCTCGACAAAGGGCTGATCGCTTACTCGCAAGGTCAACGCTATTCTCGAAAGAACTTTGAGGCCTCAGCCTCAAACCAGATTTGGAAACTGCCGGTGGTAGTGTTGACCAACCGCTCGACCACGTCCGGAGCCGAAGTGGCCGCCGCTGCATTGCTCGACCTTAAGCGCGCCGAAGTGGTGGGCGAACGCACCTATGGCGATGCGGCGAAACGCGAAGCGATCGGCATGGAAGATGGCAGCGCCGTCATTCTGGCGGTAGCGAAGTTCTACCATGCTAACGGCAAGTCGATCCAGGAAGCCGCTGTGGTTCCGTCGCGCGTCGTGGTGGACACTTCGGCTGCAGCTCCCTCTGAAGACGAGGACGAAGATGGCCCCGTGCCCGAAAAGGGCCCGCCCACCAATCAGCCCAAGCCCAAGGATCAACCGAAAAAGGCCGATGAGGACGTCATCCTCAAGAATGCCCTCGAAGTCCTGAACGGCACCGCCAAAGCCTCCACACCCTCCCGGGTAACGGGCCGCGCCACGGACGCCGTATAAGTCAATTAGCATGCCCCTTTACGAGTATCTTTGCGAAAACTGCCAAAAGAAGTTTGAAGTCATTCAGAAGTTCTCTGACGATCCCGTCCAGGTCTGCCGTCTGTGCGGCGGCGGTCCGGTAGAGAAGCAGATGTCCGCGCCCGGCATTCACTTCAAGGGCTCCGGCTGGTACATCACGGACTATGCCAAGTCCGGAGGTTCGGTACCCGCCAGCGACGGCGGCAAGGCCGACAAGGCCGAGAAGGCCGGGACGGCAGCCCCAGCGACGGAAACTAAGCCTGATACCAAGGCCGCCACTCCTGCTGCTCCGGCCACTCCGGCCCCAGCGCCGGCTAAGCCTGCGGCCCCGGCCAAAGCCGATTAGGCCTTCCGGCTCGCCATCCAGGCGAAAGTCTCGTCCCAACTGCGAAGCCCCGCCGTGGCGCCCAAGTGCTCCACGGTTAGCGCGCCCACGGCATTAGCGACCTCACCCGCTTCAAAAGGGTGCAGCCCCTGCGCCATGGCGGTCAGGAAGGCGCCCGCGAAGCAGTCCCCTGCCCCGGTGGTGTCGACGACGTTCACCGCGTAGCTGGCCACGTGGGCCGCGCCCTCGGGGGTCGCCACATAGCAACCGCGCGCCCCCAGCTTCATCACAAACAGCGGCACGTTAAAGGCCGCGGCGTTATCCGCGGGATCGTCCAGGCCCGTCAGCATGCGCGCCTCATCTTCGTTGACCATGAGCACGTCGAGATGCGGCAGGCAAGGCTCCAGCAGCTTCATCCACTCACCGCGCGAATCCCAGGCCGTGTCGAGCGAAGTCGTCAAGCCAGCCGCGCGGGCGCGTTCGAGCGTCGCGGCAGCCAAGGGACGCAGGTGGGGCAAGGCAAAGAGATTGGCCAAGTGGTAGTGGCCGCAGCCAGCGAGCATCGGCACCGTAAAGGCGATGCCGCTCGAGAACACATCGAGGCTCGCGCCCGGCAGATGCAGAAAGGTCCGCGCCCCGCTGCTTTGCACCAGCGCAATGCTGGTCGCCGTGGGCCGCTCGCCGGTTTCGAGATAGGTGAGGTCGACGCCGGTGGCCGACAAACGGGCGCGGCAGGCCTCGCCATTGGCATCCGGGCCGATACGGCCCAACAGGCGCACGTGTCCCCCCAACGCGCCGATCGCCGCCGCCGTATTGCCGCCGTTGCCCCCAAGATGGTGCTCAATGGACTCCACCCACTGCGTGATCCCCCAAGTCACCTGCTCCACCGGCCGCACCACCATGTCGAGCACCACATTGCCGGACACCAGAATGCCAACGCTCATCGCACCCTCGTGCCACCGGCGAAGGCTTCCAAGAGTTCCAGCGCGACCGGCACGCGACCGGTCACCCGCCGTCCCTCGGCCACCACTTCGGAGCCGCTCAAGTAGCGGGACAGGTCACCCGCCTTGGATAGCGTCGCCAACTCTCGCGCCGTCGCCGTGGCCGACTTGGCATCGTGGTTCTCCAGCGCGAAGCGCAGTTCCACCGCGGCCGGCAAACGTGGCGTTAGCCAGAGGGATAGTCGCTCGACGCCGGGCAAACTCTGTAACAAGGGCACTTCGCTTGGCCCCAGCCCAGTCGCCCAAATCGGCGACCCCAGGAAGTCCCCTTTCACCGCGGGCGTACGCGCCGCCAGCAACTCCCGCGCGTCGCCCGAGCCGCTGGCAAAGGCGTAAAGCCCTTCGCGAATGGGCACAAAGGAGATGGGCGGCGCGCCGGGAACATAGCAATACTTCGCGGTGCACACGCCCGCGCTTTTCGCGGCGTAGGCTTCCAGACGCACCGGGTCGAACCGGCCGGCGATCACCGCATACTGGGCCGTACCGCGCCGCGCCATCACCACGGCGTCGAGGTGTTCACGATAATTGAAGCCGCTCTGCGCGACGAAGCGTTGATATTCGGCGTCCTCGGCACCGCGGGCCCCGGCCAGGCGCTCCAACACCCCGGTGCGACGCATGAGTTCGACATCGAGGAAAACGTAAATCTGCGCATCGCCCGGCAGGTGGCGCAGCAAATCTTCGGCGGTGCGGCTGGTGCGGACGCGGCTCCAGGCCAGCCATCCCAACACCAAGCCCAACACTGCCAGCACGCTAAGCAATACGGGCCAAGTTTTCGGAAGTCGATTCACCTTCCGCAGTATACCCGCTCATCCCGCATGCGTGGCCCGGGAAGCGGCCGCGGGCATCAGAATCCGCCCCCGTCGCAGAGCGAGCGCGCCTTTGCGCTCCATCTCGTTCAACACGCTGGAAGTGGTTTCGCGCGACGCGCCCACCAGCAAGGCCAATTCGGCCTGGGTGAGCGGCACACCGTACCAGCCGCGGTCCGTGCCCACCTTGGGTACCAGGGGGCAACTCGGTGCCAAGTGCTCCAGCATGGCCAGAATCCGTTTCTCGGTACTCACCCGCACCAGCCAGCGATAGTTCCGCTGTTCCAGCCGCAACCGCTCGTGGAGCAACCAAGCGATTCCCTGCCATAGCTCCTGCCGGCGAGCCGCGACGCGGGGAAAGAGGCTCGCCGGGATGCGCAGCACTTCGCCAATCGTCAGCCGGGTGGCTGTGCCCTGGTAGGCGCCAAATCCGCACAACGCCTCTTCGCCAAACAGCTCTCCCGGCCGCACTATCGCCAGCGTGATCCCTTGCCCACCATGATCCTCCGATAACTTCACTAACCCCGTCCGCGCGTAGTAGAGCGCCTCCGCCGGGTCCCCCACCCGATAGATTTCCCGCTGATTGGCCGGAAGAATCTGCACCTGCTTATCGCGGATCAGAAAGTCCTCAATGGCGTTTTGCAATGGCGTAGGCGTACTCAAGACTAATTGAAGTATAGAGAAACTACTTGTAACCAGGCTGTTAACTCTGTGCATGAGGCCTGAAAAGTTGCAACTTTCGGGACTTAGTACTGGTATTCTTAGGGCTTATCCGCAGACGGATAGGCGTTTCACCATGGACACCTTATTGAGCCCCGGCCCAAAGCCATTTGGCTCGATTCCGGTAACGCGGAACCCACCCGCTTTCTCGAAAAAGCCGGCCACGGCCGGCGTGGTGGTCAGCGTAACTAGCGACACGCCAGCCACATTGCCGATCGCCTTCAGCCGATAAAAGAGCAAGAAGCGGCCCAATCCTTGCCGGTGCAGGTCACCCCGCACCATCCCCCACGTCAGGGTCACTGAGCCGGGCTCCTCGCCAGGAGCAAAGCCCCCGCAGCCGAGTAACTCGCCGTCGTTCTCCATCACGTAATAACTACCCGGCGGCGACGCCAGAAATTTCGCCAGTCCGTCGCGCTCGTTAGGCGCGAAGTAAGCCGGACCATTCGAATCGAACAATCGCAGGCAGGCATCGCGATCGCTAACCTGATAAGGGCGAATTTCCATGTACTTAGTTTCCGATCATACTGCGCAATACGAACCAGACATTGGCCGGCCGCTCCGCCAGCCGCCGCATAAAATACGGGTACCAAGCGTCGCCATAAGGCAAATACACCCGCAGACGATAGCCTTCGCGCAGTAACTTTGCCTGTAACTCGCGCCGCACACCATAAAGCATCTGATATTCGAACTTATCCTTCGGGTAACCTCGCGCGGCCGCGATCATCCGCTCGTCATGCGTCGCCAGCGCCGGATCGGTACCCTCGTCGAGAAGTAACTTGGCCAATCGAAAGTAACTCGCGTCGACAGCGGCCGGATCCCGTAATGCCAGTTCCGCGGGCTCCGAGTAGGCACCTTTACACAGCCGCACCGGCACCCCTAACGCATTCAGATGGCGGATATCCGCTTCGCTGCGATGCAGGTAGGCTTGAATCACCGCGCGCACGGCTCCATGACGCCGGTGCAATTGCTCTACGATGGCCAGCGTCCGGGCGGTATAAGCCGTGCCTTCCATGTCGATTTCGACTCGCGTGCCCAGCGCCCGTGCCTTCCGCACCACCGGCTCAACGTTTTCGAGGCAGATGTCGTCGCTAAGGTCCAGCCCAAATTGCGTCAGTTTGATGGCGACGGTGGCCGTCGCCTCGCCCAGTTGGTCGAGCGCCTGATGGATGGCATCGGCGGACACATGCGCCTCCTTCTCCGTGGCCACGTTCTCGCCCAGGTGATCCAGGCTCACCCGGAAGCCTGTCGCCTTCAATTGGCGCAGTACGCTGAGCCCCTCGGCGAGCGTCTCCCCGGCCACAAATCGCCGCGTAAGGGGCTTCGCAAATTGGGATGTTTCGAGAAACCTTCGCAGCCCGCGAAGACGTGCCAGGAACAGGATTAAGGCGCGGAGCATCTCTTCAGCTTAGCTAAAGAGGGCCAGCGCTCCGTACCCGAGTCCCGTACCGATCAGCGC
>JBBQQS010000218.1:0-8488 GCA_038215525.1 Bryobacterales bacterium | reverse complement strand
TCGCGCACCCAGGCCACACCCGTCCTCATGCTCCGGCTCAACTACGCCGTCGACTTACGCTACGGCGTCTTAGTCGATATTGCCCGTCAATTACAGGCCGGCCAAGCCATCGACCTCACCATGGGCCACGTCAACGTAATCTGGCAAGGCGACGCGAACTCGATCTGCCTCCGCGCCTTTCACCTCTGCGCCACCCCGCCCGCGGCCCTCAATGTAACAGGAGTCGACACCCTTGAGGTGAAGCAACTCGCCGAAGCCATCGGCCAACGCCTGGGTGTAACTCCGGCTTTTACCGGGATACCAGCAGAAACTGCGTTACTGAGCAACGCTCAACTCTCCGAAGAGTTATTCGGCCCACCGCGAGTGAGTACCGAAACTTTGCTCGACTGGGTCGTGCAATGGCTCACCCAAGGCGGTCGGTTACTCGCCAAACCCACCCACTTCGCCGTCCGGGATGGGAAATTCTAATGGACTTACGCGAAAGTCTAAGAAAAGGCTTAGTAATTCCGGCTCATCCCCTAGCCCTGACGGCCGAACGTAAGCTCGACGAGCGCCGACAGAAAGCACTGACTCGTTACTATTGCGACGCCGGAGCGGGCGGTGTCGCGGTGGGCGTCCACACCACCCAATTCGCCATTCGCGAACAGGGCTTACTCCAACCGGTGCTCGAGATAGCCGCCGCCGAGGCGACGGGCATGGTAAAAATTGCCGGCGTCTGCGGCCCCCTGAAGCAAGCCCTCAAAGAAGCCAGGCTAGCGCGCGACTTAGGCTACGACGCCGGATTACTGCGCCTGCCCCCTGGCCCCATCGACGACTTACTCATTCACGCCAAAGAAATCGCCCAAATTATTCCCGTCTTCGGTTTCTACTTACAACCCGCTGTCGGCGGACACTTACTCCCTTACGATTTCTGGCGGCGCTTTGCCGAAATTGAAGGCGTGGTGGCCATCAAGGTCGCGCCCTTCAATCGTTACCAAACCCTCGACGTGCAGCGCGCCGTTGCAGACGCGGGCACAGGCGTCGTACTCTACACCGGCAACGACGACAACATCCTGCTCGACTTAGTGAGCGGCTTTGCCGGCGGCTTACTCGGCCACTGGTCCGTTTGGACCCAACGCGCCGTTGAGCACTTAGCCCTGGCCAAACAAATCGTCGACGTGCCACGCAGTTGGATCGACCTCAACCGCGAAGTCACCGACGCGAACGCCGCCTTCTTTGACGCCGCTAATAGTTTCCATGGCTGTATCGCCGGGCTGCACGAAGTCCTGCGCCGCCAAGGGCTACTCGCCGGCCGCTGGTGCCTTGACCCCGCCGAGGACCTCTCTGACGGCCAGTTAGCCGAAATCGACCGCGTCTACCGCCAATATCCACACTTGAATGACGACGACTTCGTCCAGGAACATCGAGACCGGTGGCTAGCCTAAGACAACTGACGCTCGCGGACCGCGAAGGCGGCCTCGCCCTCTCCACCGCCAGCGGCTGGAACCAGACCGCCGAGGACTGGCACCGCGTCCTTACTCTGGCGACGGCTTGGGGCATCGAAGACCAGGGCCAACTCGTCGCCACCGCCTCCGCCATCCGTTATGGCAATGACCTCGCCTGGATCGGCATGGTGCTCACCGCCCAAAGCCACCGCGGCCACGGACTCGCCACCCAACTCATGACCACCGCCCTCGATCATCTGAGCGACTGCGCCCTCGTCAAACTCGACGCCACCGATCTCGGCGCCCCGCTCTACCGCCGCCTCGGCTTTAAGGACGAAGGCCCCATCACGAGGTACGTAGGCCGTCCGCCCAAGGGCGACCACGCCAGCAAAGGCCAAGCGGGCACCGATGCCTTCGAAGCCGATCGTTCAGAGCTACTGGCTTCATTGGGCACACCGCTCAGCCTCGAAGACGGCAGCTTCGCCTACACTCGCGCAGGCCGCCTGCTGCCCTTCTTCGGACCCTGTGTGGGCCAAGGCGAGCCGCTCCTCAGCTGGTTCGCCGCGCAGCAACTGGGGGAGTTTTTGCTCGACCGCATAGGTCCGGCACCGGAAGGCTTCCGTCCGGCTCGCCAACTTATGCGGATGTACCGCGGCCGTTTCAAGCCGACTAGCGAACGCCAATACGCAGGCGCGGGTTTCGAGTTCGGCTAAGCCTCATTTGGGTCCCGGCGAACCTTCCCCTACTGCATTCCGACATCACCCCACAGCTCACGCTGTGGGCTAGAGTTACAGGAGAGAATAGACGAAACGAACCCAGGAGTTATTCATTCGAAAAGCCTACGGCGTCGGATCCTTCGAATTCGGATCCTTCAAGTCGAGCTTCGTGTCGTCCTGGCAACACCAGCATTCACCCGGCGCGTAGGTACGGATGTAGCAGACGTCGCACCAATAAGTCACCATCAACCGCTGCCCGCCCTGATAAGCCCAAATGGCGCGTTCGTGGATCGGGCTGATGGTGAACTCACGGTCCTTGGTGAAGCGTCCCAGCGCCTCAAAATCCATACCGTTCAAGCGAGGATCGGCCAGCACCTTCTGCGTTTCCGCATCGCCCGACAGCTTTACCTTGCCCTTCGGCGTAGACAACTCGCCGACTGCGGTAAACTTGCCCCGCACCATGGATTTCGGCGCCTCGGCAGAAAATGCCAAGCCAGCCAAAGGAGCCAAAATCAAAGCGCGGCGATTCACCTTCTTATTGTACGAGAGACTGCACCGCCGCGCGCAGGTCACTCACATGAAATCCGAAAGGACCCGGTCTCGACTTAAAGCGCACCACACTTTGCCGGTCGATCAGATAGAGCCGATCGGGCCAGCCGGTATAGGCGCGTTCGACCGAATTTTGGCTATCGTCGATCAGCGCCGGCAGCTCAATCTTCAGGTCGCGCACACAGGACATAGCGACGTGCGAACGCTCGTCCTCGTTCTGCGGATCGGCAAAAAGCACCTTCTCGCGCAGGTTGACGGGCAGTTGCCAGCCATCGGTGGAATGCGCCTCCTGAATGTAGACGACGAAGAAATCGACGCGGTCACGATACTCGCGGTAGAACGCGTTGAGGGCGGGAACCTCCCGCCGGAAGGGCGGTCAAGTATAGCTCCCGAAGACCAACACGACGGGCTTGGCGACCAGCCGATCACCGAGGCGCACGCGAGCTTGGCGGTCATAGGTTTCGAGCGCGAAGTCCGGGGCTTTGGCACCCACCGCGATCGCCCCGCCGCGCGCGACAGACCATAGGCTCTCAAAGGGAATCGTCATCATGATCGGCATCGGCAAGCCGGCGATGACGCTGGTGAACTTCTCCGGCGCTTGCCGCATGACGATGAAGAAGCCGAAGGCGTAAAGGGCGTAGACTGCGCCCGCAACAGCAAACCATTTCGCGATTCTCAAGTTTCACACTCCTAAGGCGCGATTTTCCCAAAACGATGAGGCGGGCCGCGATACCCGAAATCGGCTACCCTCTAACGGTCGCTGGCCCGCGAAGAGGAGAGCTACTTTTGAGGTTAAGTGGCATATTAACAGTAGCCTAGAAGGAAAACCGGGGATGCGCGTGGATGCCCCCGATCTGGTGTAAGTATTTTCTTTTTAATCACTTATAGCAAACATGCTCTAAACCGGTACTAATTGTGTCGAATTTGATGACAAACTCAACACCCGCCAATCTTTTTCGCAAAATAAATGAGAAGAATCGCCCGCGAATTCCACTTATTAAAGAATGGCTGCCATCGCGACTCCCGAACTTACCCGACTCACTCCTGAAGAAGAGCTCCACTGGCTCGCCCTGCGCATGGTCCCCGGCCTCGGACCCCGCCGGGGCCACGACCTCCTGGAGAAGTTCCGCACCCCCGTCGCGCTCTTCCGCGCCGGCGTTTCCGACCTTGAAGGCCTCGGCCTCTCCGGCTCCCTCGCCCGCACCATCGCCAGCGGCTGCGTCTTCGAGGACGCCGTCCGCCAGCAGGAACGCTTGAAGGCCACCGGCACCACCCTGGTCACCGTCGTCGACCCGCGCTACCCCGCCCGCCTACGCGAAATCTTCGATCCCCCCTTGATGCTCTTCACCCGCGGCCGCAACGACCTGCTCAACCGCGTCGCCGTGGCCATCGTCGGCACCCGTGCCCCCAGCGCCTACGGTACGCTGGCCGCCGAACGCTTCGGTAAGGACCTCGCCCGCGCCGGCCTCGTCATCGTCTCCGGCATGGCCCGCGGCATCGACACCTCCGCCCACAAAGCCTGCCTCGAAGTTGAGGGCGACACCGTGGCCGTCTTCGGCTCCGGCGTCGATGTCATCTATCCCGCCGAGAACCGCCGCCTCGCCGAGCAAATCGCGCAAAAGGGCCTGTTAGTGAGCGAATTCCCCCTCGGCTCACCCAGTTACCCGCAAAACTTCCCCATCCGCAACCGCATCGTCAGCGGTATGAGTGTGGGCGTCGTCGTCGTCGAAGGCGCGCAATATTCCGGCTCCGCCATTACGGCCCGGCTCGCCATGGATCAAGGCCGCGAAGTCTTCGCCGTGCCCGGCAACATCACCTCCCGCCAAAGCTGGGGCCCCAACCTGCTCATCCGCCAAGGTGCCACCCTGGTGCAGGAATGGCAAGATGTCGTCGAGCAAATAAACCCCGAGGACCGGCGCGAGCTCTCCGCCCGCCACGCCGCCAAACTAACCGACGCCAAGCCCAACGATCAAATGGCCTTAGGCGAGGACGGCAACACCGCCCCCGACCCCCTCACCGACCCCCGCGGACGCCTCCGCCAGGACATCCTTCGCAATCTGGCATTTGACAAGCCCACCCATTTGGATCATCTAATAGAAGTTCTGGACGCCTATTCGTCCTCGGAGCTGATCGCGGGCCTGTTCGACCTCGAACTGGACGGCGTCGTCCGGCAGCTTCCGGGTAAGCAATATATAAAGGTCTGGTAGACTCGGGGGAAAGAAACCTCCGAGTGTGAGGAAAGGTTCGGTTAGTACATCCATATGGCGAAAACCCTGGTCATCGTTGAGTCCCCCACCAAAGCGAAGACCATCACCAAGTTCCTGGGCAGCGACTATATTGTCAAAGCCAGCATGGGCCACATCCGAGACCTGCCGAACAACGCCTCCGAAATCCCCGAGAACCTGAAGAAGGAGCCGTGGGCCCGCCTCGGCATTCAGGTGGACAATGAGTTCCAGGCCCTCTACATCGTGCCGCCCAAGAAAAAGGCGCACGTCACCGAACTGAAGGCGGCGCTCAAAGGCGCCACCGAACTCTTCCTCGCCACTGACGAAGATCGCGAGGGGGAGAGCATTAGCTGGCACTTGATGGAAGTGCTGAAGCCGAAGGTGCCCACGCGGCGCATGGTGTTCCACGAAATCACGCAGGAAGCCATCGCCGAAGCGCTCAAGAATACGCGAGACATCGACGAGAACCTGGTCCGCGCCCAGGAAACGCGCCGCATTATCGATCGTCTGTACGGCTACGAAGTCAGCCCGCTGCTCTGGAAGAAGATGGCACCTGGCCTCAGTGCCGGCCGCGTGCAGAGCATTGCCGTCAAGCTATTATCCGATCGCGAACGCGCCCGCATTCGCTTCCATGCCGCCGAGTTCTGGGGCATGAAGTCGGTGTTCGCCAAGTCGAGCGGCGAGACGGTGGAAACCGAATTGGCCCTCGTCGGCGACCATCGCCTCGCCGTCGGTCGCGACTTCGACCCCGACACCGGCCTCTTGCTAGCCAAAGACGACTTGCTGCACTTGAAGCGCGAGCAAGCCAATGAACTGCGTAACCAGATTGAGCGCGGCCAGGCCAAGGTCGCTTCGGTGGAAGAGCGGCCCTTCACCCAGAAGCCGTCCGCGCCCTTTGTCACCAGTTCGCTCCAACAGGAAAGCAATCGCAAGCTGAGATATTCCGCCAAGCGCACCATGCAGATCGCGCAGCAACTGTACGAAAACGGTTTCATCACCTACATGCGTACTGACTCCACGACCCTGTCGGAACAGGGCCTCGCTGCCGCCCGCGGGCTCATCACCCGCGACTTCGGCCCCGAGTATCTCCACCCCACCAATCGCCTCTACGCCACCAAGGTCAAGAACGCCCAGGAAGCCCACGAAGCCATCCGCCCCGCCGGCGACACCTTCACGCCGCCCGCCGTCGTGCAGCAACAACTGGGCGACGAAGCCTTCCGCCTCTATGACCTGATTTGGAAGCGCACCGTCTCCTGCCAGATGGCCGACGCGCGCGGCACCTACATGAATGTCATGATCGCGGTCGGCGATGCGAAGTTCAAAGCCACCGGTAAGACGATCCTCTTCGCCGGCTTCCTCCGCGCCTATGTCGAAGGCTCGGACGACCCTGAAGCCGACCTCGCCGAGCAAGAGAAAATTCTGCCGCAGCTCGCCGAAGGCGAAGCCCTGCGCCTTGCCTCCGTCGAAGCCATTGAGCGCACCACCCAGCCCCCCGCGCGCTACACCGAAGGCAGCCTGATCAAGGAGCTTGAGCGGCTCGGTATCGGCCGCCCCAGCACCTGGGCCACCATCGTCGAGTTGGTATTGAATCGCGAATACGCCTTCAAAAAAGGCACGGCGCTCGTCCCCACCTTCACCGCCATGGCCGTGGTGAATCTGCTCGAGAAAAACTTCGAAACGTTACTGGACTTCGACTTTACCGCCCGCCTCGAAGACGACCTCGACGCGATCTCCCGCGGCGAACAGTCGAACCAGGTCTACCTGAACGCGTTCTACAATGGCAACGAGCATCCGGGCTTGAAAGAACTCGTCGCCCTAGGCGAAAAGCAAGTGGACCCCCGCGAGGTCTGCGGCCTGCCCTTGGGCATTGGCCCCGACGATCGCCCCTATGAGGTCCGCATCGGTCGCTACGGCCCCTTCCTCTCCGATGGTGAGCGCCGCACGTCGGTACCCGAAGGCATCGCGCCCGACGAGATGACCATTGCCGCCGCCATGGAGCTGCTGTCGCGCAACAACAAGGAAGCGCAAAGCCTCGGTGGCGATCCTGAAACCGGCCTGCCCATTTACCTGAAGGCCGGCCCCTACGGCCCCTATGTGCAATTGGGCGACCCCATCGAAGGCGAAAAGAAGAAGCCCAAAATGGCGTCCTTGCTGCCCGGCATGAGCGAGACCACCCTCACGCTGGAAGAGGCCCTCAAGCTACTCACCTTGCCCCGTACGCTCGGCAAGCACCCGGTGACGGGCCATGTCGTCGTCGTGTCCAACGGACGCTTTGGGCCCTACGTCAAGTGCCACGAAGACACCCGCTCCGTGCCCCTGGCCGAAATGTCGCCCCTCGACATGACCTTTGAGGACGCCCTCAAGCTCTTATCGCAACCCAAAGCCCGCGGCCGCCAAGCCGGCGTCGCCAAGTCTCTGCGCGACCTGGGCCCCCATCCTACCTCCGCGAAGGAGCTCTCCATCAAGGCCGGCCGTTACGGCCCTTACGTTTCCGATGGAGAGGTGAACGCCTCGTTGCCCAAGGGCCGCGCCCCGGAAACGCTCAGCATGGAAGAGGCCGTGGAGCTACTGTCCGCCCGCGCCGCCAAGATCCTCGAAGAAGGCGGCTTGCCCGCCAAGAAGAAGTCCCGCACTGCCGCGAAGCCGAAGCAGAAAAAAGCGGCCGAACCCGTCGAAGTCTAGCCCGCAGCGTCAACTGTGGGGTGCCCAGCCATGGAACCCATCCTCTGCCCCCGCTGTTCCAAGGGCCAAATCGTCGAGCGCACCTCCGCCGACCAGCGGCATTTCTACGCCTGCAACCAATGGCCCCGCTGCAAGTTCACGTCCTCTTACCGGCTCCTGCCCGGCAAATGCCCGGAGTGCAGCAGCCCGTATCTGGTAGAACGAAAAATCAAGTCCCGCATCTGGGTGGAGTGCCCCAACAAAGACTGCGCCTGGCGCCCGCCCACCCATTAGGGCAGCGGCCGCTGGCCACCAAGCGGAGGCCGCAGTCATTTTATCCGCAGTGGAAGGGGCCCTTGGCCCGTCCAAAATGGTCACCCGGTAAATGCTTGACAGCCAACGGGCTCTCAGAAAACTGAGTCACCTCGAACAGCGCGTCCCCCAATACCTAAGCCCCTTCAGATCGGGGAACGGGTAGCCACCGGCTACGAACCGGAGTAGGCCCGCCAGAGTGATTAGTTTCAATCCCCTTCAGATCGGGGAACGGGTGGCCACGCAACACTGCAAGGAACAGGGCTGGGATCAACGTTTGATCGTTTCAATCCCCTTCAGATCGGGGAACGGGTGGCCACTTTTTACGGCGAAAATCAAGGGTTTTGCCGGAAACGTTTCAATCCCCTTCAGATCGGGGAACGGGTGGCCACCGAAAAAGGACTTGGTATACGAATTCAGACGAGAGTAGTTTCAATCCCCTTCAGATCGGGGAACGGGTGGCCACAGTGCCGAGTGGTTGGGTGTTGTGTGTGTGGGGAACGTTTCAATCCCCTTCAGATCGGGGAACGGGTGGCCACCTTTTCTGATGAGTCGGTTCGGTACTGCGCCGTTGGTTTCAATCCCCTTCAGATCGGGGAAC
>JBBQQS010000217.1:0-8490 GCA_038215525.1 Bryobacterales bacterium | reverse complement strand
GGTCAAAGTTGTTTAGGTCCAGTTTCATCTCGTTCTCCTTCATTCTGCTTGAGAACTACGTTTACACAATCCTTTTTACACCCTCGATGTGGAGGCTATTAGGCGTTTCCTGGTCTTACGCCACACCGTTTTATCGACCCTTATGGACGCCATTCCTGAGCTTAGATCCTCATTCGGTCAAGAAAACATTTTCCGGCTGGAACTGTCTCGGGACGATGAACACTCTCAGACCTTATACGCAGTCGCGATCTGGCCTGGGCCCATTCATGCGGCAGTTCAAGCCCTTCGACGGTTTGAAGAGGATTGGTGGCTTGATCGCATGACGTCATCGACGGCTGACTTGGCTTTCGTGTACGAGATCACATGAAATGCCCAGCGCACCTTTTGATTGGGCTGAATACCTGCGTCTCGCAGAAAATCTAGCCGGCAATTCAGACGAAGCGTCACAACGAACGGCGATCAGCCGCGCATATTATTTCATCTACCACATCGCCTCTGTAAGGGCGACCAACAGCGGTCTTGCCGCCGGTGGGCAAAACCACGCCGAAATCTGGAAACATTTCCACGACCAACCCACCAGAGCAGAACGCCGTCTGTCCACTCTTGGTAATTCGATGAAGCGTCAACGAGAGTCCGCCGACTACAAGGCAACCTTCGAGAGAATTTTGGAACAACTCCAGCAGCAACTTGCCGATGCAAAAGATTTTCAGGCGCAACTAAGAGCTTTGCCGCCAACTCCTTAAAGAGTTCGGTGTCAGGGAAAAACCAGCGCATCCTCCGGCATCTTTGACTTAACCCCAACTTACTTACGGAAACAGGGCCACCCACGGAAACAGGGCCATCCAAGGGTTTTCGGGGTCATTCACGCTCACCCCCACTGCATTTATTCCCCAGGGAAACAGGGCTATCCACACCCCTCCCACGGTTCCTTACCTTTCTGACTTCGGATTTGCCGATGCCTCAAACTGACGGGACTGTAAAAAAGCTTAGGGCCGAATCCATGACTTTCCCTCCCTTGTATGTTGGGGTTCTGTTTGGGTTTAAGTGCTTAAAAGCAAAACGTGACCATGAGGCAGCGGAAGTCTCGGTTTGAATGCTGTGGCTACGCGCGGCAAGAATCGATTTTTTCGCACTCCTTGACGCGATGGGCAGGAGGAATGTTCCGTTAAAGAAATAGACTAGTCCGCTACCCCGTCCTCGTGCGCCGGCCACAACCCAGCGGCGTCGGGCTTGCGCTTATACTTCTCGATGCCCGCGCCCACGAGGCCTTGCTTCGTGCGATCGAGGTCCTTGCTGATCTTCTCGAGGGTCAATTCCCCAAGGGAACGCGGGAATCGCCAACGACTGTTGGTGGAACCAAGATTGCCAGCGTGAAGGAATCGCCTACTCTGGCCAACAGGCGTCGATCCACATCTTGAGCGTTGTGCGCATCTAGGTCCGATAGAAACGACAACCATGGTTCGGCCGGACGCTCACGCGGCATGGTGGACATCCTCGGCTCGGAGCCTCGTCAACACGTTCCAATGCTCGGCTAGCGGCGTTCGGTTGGCACGCATCCATTCGCGAGTGGCGGCGGGCATTCCATCCCAGCACAGCGTGTCCTCTTGCAGCAATCGCGCACGCTCCAGTTCACTCACCGCCAATAGGCCGTCGGGCGTTTCGACACCTGCCACCTGCAAAAGGAAGCCCAGCCGGTTTTGCACATTTTGAAGCTTGGCCTGCCGCACTAGCCAACCGAAGTCCAGTTGATCCTGGTAGGTGCCAACGAGCCAAGGTAGAGCCTGCACGACGCGGGCGTCGGCATCCGGTCGAGCAAGAACCGCCATTAGGAAATCGGACGCGGGGGGCTTGGGCCGCGACTTGGCAACGTGAGCAAATCCCGAATACCCAAGGGCACTCAGCTGGGCGCGGAACCGGTCATCCGACGTTCCGCCCTCCACCTTCCCACGAGCAACCTTCATCCGATCGCGAAGCGCCGCCGTCAAAGGGCGCGCACCTTTTTCGAGAAGCGACAAGTAGGGTTGCGACACGCCGAGCAGGGACGCCGCATTCACCTGCGTCAGTCCATTCCGCTTTCGCCAAAGTAATAAGTCCGCCATCTGCGCCTCTTGATGAGGCTAGCATGTAATATTACAAGACGTGCGATGCCATTTGGTTCGATCTCAATCGACTTTCCGAACGTGGCTGGGCCAGTTGAGTTAGCCCGACCGCGGTTTAGTCCGCGACCCCGTCCTCATGCGCCGGCCACAACCCGGCGGCGTCGGGCTTGCGCTTGTACTTCTCGATGCCGGCGCCCACGGGGCCTTGCTTGGTGCGCTCGAGGACCTTCGTTACCTCGGCCGGCGCCATCTTCTCCAGCGACTTCAGTACGCCCACATTGTGCTCCAGTTGCTCCACCGTCTCGACGCCCGACACCAAGGTGTCGATCGACTGGCTCCAGCTAAAGCGCAAGCACTCGGTGATGGTGGCGATGTTGGCGTTGCCGATGCTGCCCATGGCGTTCGACTTCATACCGATGCGGCCCCAGCCCTTTTTACCAACCTCGGGCAGGACGTTCTTGATGAAGCTCAGGTAATGCGGGTCGATCAGGTTCACCGGGTGCTGCACCGTCTCCCAGCCGTCGAAGGAGCGCAGCAGGCGCAGGTGGACTTCGGGGTCAGCGTGGCCGGTGAAGCCGATGTGGCGGACTTTGCCTTCTTTCTTGGCTTGCACAAAGGCTTCGAGCGAGCCGCCGGGGCCGAGGATCTTATCCACTTCGGCTTGGGTGACCACTTCGTGGCACTGCCAAAGGTCGAGGTAGTCGGTCTTCATGCGGCGCAGCGTGTTTTCGAGTTGGGCCATGGCGGAGGCTTTGTCGCGCTTTTCGGCCTTCGACATGAGGAGCACTTTCTGGCGGCGGCCGCCAGCGAGGGCGACGCCGTAGACTTCGTCGGAGCGGCCGTCGTGGTACTTGGCGGCGCTATCGAAGAAGTTGACGCCCAGGTCCAGGGCGCGGTGGATGATGCGGATGCTAAGGGCTTCGTCCTTGCGCCAGTGCATGTGCGCGCCGCCGAGGGTGAAGCGAGAGACCTGTAGGCCGGTTTTGCCGAGCTTGGCCATGGGCATGACGCCTTCGGCATAGGCGGCGTAGCTGGCGCCTAAGACAAGCGGAGTGGTTTGGAGAAATTGCCGTCGCTGCATACGGAGCAGTTTACCTCTTTTAAAGGCCCAGGACGCGACGGCGGAGGCGGCCCCAAAGGGACAGCTCCTCTTCTTCCAGGGTGTCGGGCATTTCGAGCTGTGGCAGATCCTCGGGCGCGGTGGGCAGGCGGGGGCGCTCGACGCGGGCTTGGTCGAGGAATTTGACCTTGTTGTTCTGGAAGACATAGCGCCGCCGCCAGAAGGTGCCATCGCCGTCTTCGAGCACCAGGTTGAAGACCGGCGCGCCTTCCGCCGGGTCCATCACGCGGATGGGCAGGTAGCCGGTGAGTTCCTTCTCCCAGTGCGCGGTTTCGTAGCGATGGCGGCGAGTGTTGAAGACCAGGACGCGGAAGCTATCGAACTGGAACGGCTTGGCGCGTTCGCTCATCGTGGTCCACAGGAAGTGTTGCTTGCGGCCCTTTTCGCTATCGACCACTTCGCCGATGGGGAAATAGGAAGTGATGCGGTTGCGGTTGGCGTACTGCGCGACTTCGTCGGGCAGGGCCATGGTGAGCGCGCTCGAGCTCACCCAGCCGATGCCGCCGCTTTTGCTGCGAACCAGCGTCCAATCGTCGTAGCGGGGGCCGACTTCAATAGGCTTCGCTTTGGTCAGCAACACGGCGTTCTTCACGTTGCGGCGGCCGGGTTCCTTCGCTTCCGGAATTTCGGTGCTGCCGCGCGAGAGGTCCTTCCAGTCGGCAGGCAAGGTGGGCGCGCGAGGCCCGGGTGGGGGCGCGACCTTGGGCTGGTCGTCGTCGTCGCGCTTTTTCTTCTTCCTGCTGCGCGCTGTCTTTACCGGTTGCAACGGGCCCTGATAAGGAGCGCGCAAGGCGACGCGGTGGCCGAGGATATCCACCGGCTCTTCGGCCGGCAGCTTCTCAAAGCTGGGCGAACTGCGGTTGGGGCTGGTGTGGATGTTCATGGTGTCGTAGACCTTGCCCTGACCCATGGGCGCGGTTTCCTTGAAGTCCTTGGCGATTTGCTTCAATGCGTCCATGTCCTGCGTGCGGATCAGGACGCGGCCATCGAGCCAGCCCTCTTTGCCGCTGGCGGTGCGAACCAAGGCGAAGCGGCGCTTCCACTGGAGGATGTCGAGCGGCTCGCCGAAGGCGGCGGTTTGCACGACTTCGGCGCGCGCGGTGAGGTCCTTGCGGAGGTCCACCCGCTTTTCGCCGGCGAAGGCGTGGGCGAGTACGCGTTTTGGGGGAGGTCCTTCGGGTCCGCAGCCGGTGCAGGCGAGGACGAGGACGAGAGTGAAAATGGCGCGGCGGAAGGACATTGCTTCTACTCGGGGGGTAATGCCCCCATGTTATCAGGTGGAGCGCGGGAGACAAACCCGAACTAAGCTAAAATCGGGTCTATTATGCTACTCCGGGTCCTCTTGTTTTCAGGAATCGCCTTCGCTCAGCCGATGCCGGAGGCTTACCAAAAAATGTGCGCTGCCTGCCACGGCGACCAAGCCACCGGCACCGATCGCGGACCCAACCTCATGAACGCGCGCTCGCTTCGTTCGCGCTCCGAAACCCAGATCCGGCAACTCATCCGCAACGGGACTCGCGGTGGCATGCCCGCATTTCCGCTGCCCGAGGCCCAACTTACTCTGCTCGCCCACGCCGTGCATTCCTGGAACGCTTCCGCCTTTGGCGCTAAACCCGCCGGCGACCTTGCCGCGGGGCAGCGTATTTTCGAGGGACGTTGCCTCGGCTGCCACATGGTAAAAGGTCGAGGCGCGTCGAATGGACCAGACTTGTCCAATATCGGCCAAGAACTCACCGTAAGCGAAATCGAGCAAACCCTCGCCGATCCCAACTCCCGCCAAGGACAACGGAACGGCGCCTCCTGCCCCAGTTGGGCCTTCTGTCCCGAAAATCCCTGGCAGGTAGTTACCGTGAAACTCAAGAATGGAGTTACCCTGCGTGGATTCGCCCGCAGCCGCGGGCAACACGACTTACAACTCCAAACCTTCGATGGACACTTACAATCGTTGAGCGACGCCGAATACACCTCCATTGAGTTGGACACCCGTTCCTACATGCCCGCCTTTGCTGCCACCCCTACCGAACGCCGCGATTTAGTCGCTTATCTCAGCACGCTTGGCGGTATCCCGACGGGGCCGTTAGCGCAAGCTCCGAAACCCATCGCTCCCGCCGAAATTCGCCAAGTGGAGCACCCGGCGGAGGGCGAATGGCCTGGCTATCATGGCTTGCCCAGTGCCAATCGCCATAGCCCGCTCAAAGAAATTAACACTTCGAACGCCGTACAACTTACTCCTGCCTGGAGTTACTCACTGCCGCACTTAGGCTTACAAACCACGCCCTTGGTGGCGAATGGCGTAATGTATGTCACTGGACCCAATCAGGTCTGCGCGCTCGCGGCTGACAATGGCCGCGAGATCTGGTGCTACGTCCGCCCGCGCGGAGATGCCACTAAGATCTCGGGCGATGCCGCCAAGGGCGCTCAACGCGGCGCAGCCCTGCTGGGCGATCGCATTTTCTTTGCCACCGACGATGCCCATTTAATTGCGCTCAATCGGCTGACGGGCGCGTTGATGTGGCAAGTCTATATGCCTGAGTCGCCCGGCGCATTCGGCGCCACGGCCGCGCCAATGGTGGTGGGCGACCTGGTCATCGCCGGCATCGGCGGTGGCGACGCTCCCTTACGCGGCTTCCTCGCTGCCTACCGCGCCACCACTGGCGAACAAGTGTGGCGCTTCTGGACCATCCCCAAGCGTGGCGAACCCGCCGCCGATACTTGGCGCGGCAACGCCATTGACACAGGCGGCGGAGCCACTTGGCTTACCGGTTCCTACGATCCGCAAAGCGATACTCTCTATTGGCCCACCGGCAATCCTTACCCGGATACCGACGGTACCCAGCGCAAAGGCGATAACTTATACACCAACTGCGTCCTGGCCCTGAACCCCAAAACCGGAAAACTAAAGTGGCATTTCCAATTTACTCCCCATGACTTATGGGATTGGGACGCCACCGAGCCCCTGGTTCTGGTGGACGCCAAGTTCCAGGGCCGCGACCGTAAGTTACTCCTGCAAGCCAATCGCAATGGTTTCTTCTATGTCCTCGACCGCACCAATGGCGAGTTTCTGCTCGGAACTCCCTTCGTCAAACGGCTTACTTGGGCCTCGAAAATCGACGCCCAGGGGCGGCCCGTCGTCATCGAGAGTGCCAAACCCACCATGGGCGGCACGCTCACCTGCCCCGCCGTGCGCGGTGCCACCAATTGGTACTCCACCGCCTATAACCCAGATACCCAACTCTTCTACGTCATGACCGTCGAGGACTGTAACCTCTACCGCCAAGCCGGTAGCTGGTTCGTGCCGTACAACGATCCCAAAAAGCCACCCGTGAAGTTACTCCGCGCCATCGACATCCAAACGGGCAATGTAATGTGGGAAGTGGCGCAAACCGGGGCCCCTGAAGCGAATTACTCGGGAGTCTTATCCACCGCCGGCGGCCTGCTCTTCTACGGCGAATCCGGCGGTACTTTCGCGGCTGCCGATGCTCGAAATGGTAAGACTCTGTGGCACTTCAGCACTGGGCAAGTCTGGAAAGCTTCACCCATGACGTACACGGCCAAGGGACGTCAATATGTGGCTATCGCCGCCGGGGGAAACATCCTCTCCTTTGCTCTGGGCCGATAGATGTATAGTAAGGGCGAGGTTCTTCGCCATCGTGCGCCTATTCGCCGGACTTAGTTTTCTCTCTTTCTTCGCCCTTGGCGCCCAAGATGAGTACGTCCAGACGGTCAAGCCGTTTCTGGCGAAGAACTGCGTCGGCTGTCACAACGACCAAACTAAGTTGGCGAACCTCAGCCTGACGAATCCCGCCCCCGCCGTTTGGCCGAAGGTGTTCGACAAGCTCAGTTCCGGCCGCATGCCTCCACCCGGTTCTCCCCAGCCCTCGAAAGCCGAAGTGGCCTCGGTCATCGCCTGGCTCGAACGCCAAGCGGGCGCGGTTAATCCCACCGCGGACCCCGGCCGTGTCACCTCCCGGCGGCTCAATCGAGCGGAGTATAACCAGACCGTGCGGGACCTGCTGGGCGTATCGCTTCGTCCCGCCGACGATTTTCCCTTGGACGATGCCGGTTACGGCTTCGACAATATCGGCGACGTATTGTCCGTATCCTCGCTCCTGATGGAAAAGTATCTTGCCGCGGCCAAGCAACTCTCTTCCGTAGCTGTCTACGGTCAGCGCGTGCCATCGAAACCGACGAAGTTGATTCGTTACATGACCAAGAAGTCTCAGGACGATCCCACGCCAAACGCGCTCCCGTTCTCCCTGCGCGGCGCTATCTACGGCACCTACGATTTTCCGGTTACTGGTGAGTATGAGTTCCGCATGCGCGTCGGCAATTACCGCCCGCGGCAGACTGCCAGTAAACGCTTGCTGGAACTGAACCGCAAGCCCACGGTAGCCGAAGCAGAGAAACTGGAGATTATCGAAGAAAGCCGCCGGGCTTACCCCCCCGTAAAGATGGTGATGACCTTGGCGGGGGCCCAAATCCTGATGGAAATCGTTGAGGGCAATATTGATTATCAATATGCCCACGGCGAATCGATTGCCCGCGTGAAAGTAAAGGCCGGCGAACACCCATTTCGCGCCTCCTTTCCGGAGTTCGCCGCTTTGGCCAACCCACGCGACAACATGAACCTCGACGGCCGCCGTAAGTTATTCATCGACTATGTCGATATTGTCGGTCCATTTGCGCCTGCGCCCCAGCAAATCGAAAGCCGCGAGCGTCTCTACATTTGCCGCGAGCAGACTCCAGCCTGTGCGCAGCGCATTCTTGGGCGCCTGGCCACTCGTGCCTATCGTCGCCCGGTGACGACGCAGGAGCTTACTGCGCTCTCCGGTTTGTCGGCCATTGTCCGCGACGCCGGCGACTCTTTCGACGAGGGCATCCGCGTCGGCATTCAGGCGATCCTCATGTCGCCGCACTTCCTGTTTCGCGCCGAACCCGCCAGTACTAGGCCACACTTAGTCAGCGAACATGACCTTGCCTCGCGCCTCTCCTATTTCCTTTGGAGTAGCCTTCCGGACGCTGAGTTAGCGGCGGCTGCTGATGCCGGTCGTTTGCGCCAACCGGCCGTCCTTGCTGCCCAGCTCAAGCGCATGTTAGCTGACCCGCGTTCCGACGCGATGATCGAGAACTTCGTGGGCCAATGGCTTGGCTGGCGCTTGCTCGATCGCCGCAAGCCCGACCCCGCTCGTTTCCCCAACGCGGACGACGAGTTACTCGAGGCCATGCGCCGCGAGACCTTTCTCTTCGCCCGGGCCATTCTCCGCGAAGATC
>JBBQQS010000216.1:0-8522 GCA_038215525.1 Bryobacterales bacterium | reverse complement strand
GGCAGCCAGGCACCCGAAGGCGTGGCCACGAACATCATCCCGCTCGCGTCCATCGCGTTGATACAGGTCGTATCGCGCGCCATCAGTGAATCGTCAATTTTGATGCGCGCCATTTCGATCTCCGCCGGATGCCTCCCTACTTTGCCGTTGATCGTACCCGGCTTAAAATCGAGCGCGGCACGCGACCCAATCGCCCTGCGACGCTCCACCGCATACTCCTTCGACAGCAGGATACTCGCCGGCACCTTCGAGAAATTAGGATCACCGTAGTAAGTGTCGCGGTCAGCGTAGGCCAGCTTTAAAGCCTCAGTCAGTTGGTGCACGCTCTCCGTCGATTGGTAGGGCAGCGTATGGTGATTGCCCGCCTCCAACATATTGAGAGCTTGTATCATCGAAGGACCCTGGCTCCAGAAGCCCGGCTTATAAACGACGGTGCCCCGGTAAGTGGTCGACACCGGCTCTTCCACCGTTAGCTTAAACGCGGCCATATCTTCGTAGCGCAGCAGGCCGCCGTTTTGCTTCACAAAGGCATCGATCTTCTTGGCGACATCGCCGCGGTAAAAGAAATTTCTCACGGCATCGATTTTGGCCACACGGGCTCCCGACGCTCGTTTCTCGGCCTCGGCCATTGCTCGCAAGGTGCGGGCCAGATCCGGCTGGCGAAAGATCGCGCCGGGCATGATGCGGTCCGCGCCGCCGATCCAGTGGGCTTCGGACGTCGGCCAGAGCTTGAAGAAGCGGCGGCCGCTGTTGATGGTCATGGCGCGCATCTCGTCGAGCGCCGAACCGTCGGCCAGTTCAATGGCCGGCGCGATCACCTCGGCGAAGCTCTTTGTGCCGTACTCGCGCAGCGCCAGCAAGCCCGCATCCACCATCCCGGGCACCAAGGCCGGCATCAGGCCCGCCCCCGGTACAAACTGGCCCACTCCGTTCGGCTCCATATATTGGACTTCGCCCGGCAGAAAGCGGCGCTTGCGGAAGAAGTCCGCCGTGGCGCGCTTGGGCATGGTGCCCACGCCCGCGATCGACACCACGCGCCCCTCTTTGGTGCGAATCAGGATGGGCGCTTCGCCGCCGAAGCCGAAGTGCGAATATTCGACGATGGAGGCAGCAAACATGGCCGCCACACCGGCGTCCACGGCATTGCCGCCCGCGTGATAAAGACGCATGCCGGCCTCGGTGGCGGGTTCACTGCCGCCGGCCACCGCGCCGTGCAGGCCGCGCACCGCATAGCGTGCTGGCTGCTCCGGCGGCGCCTTCTGGCCCCTAATCATCCATCCGCCCGCCACACCCAGAACCGCGAGCCCAGTGCAAAAACTTCCGCGAAGTCGCATACCCCAGTCTATACTGTGAAAATCGACCGCAAACTCCAATCCGCGCCTTCGCCTCCGGTTGCCAAGCCAGTGCCTTCCCTGGCCGACCAGCAGCCCATGCTCTTCTGCCCGGTTTGCAGCCTGCGCCTCGATCAACGTAATTGCAAGCTCTTCTGCGCCAAATGCGGCTATTATCTTTCTTGTAGCGACTACTATTAATTCCGAGGCACCATGTTCGTACCGCTTACTCCTCTTCGTTGTTTACACCGCGCCATTGACCTGTTCGGCCAACGCGTAGGGATTATCTCCGGCGCCCGCCAGTTTACCTATGGCGAGTTCGGAGAGCGCGTGGGCCGCTTGGCCACGGCGCTCACCAAGGCGGGCATCGCGCCGGGCGATCGCGTTGCCTATCTCAGCTTTAACAACCACCAGTTACTCGAGGCCTATTACGGCGTGGTGCAGGCGAAAGCCATTGTGATGCCGCTCAACGTGCGCCTTTCGGCTCCGGAGTTGGTGGCGATTCTGAACCACTCCGGGGCGCGCATGCTCGCCTTCGAGAACGACTTTGCTCCGTTAGTGGAGAAGTTGAAGCCGCTTTGCACCGGCATCGAGTTCTACATGACTCTCGACGCCGAGAAACCCGCCTTCGCCGACTGGGCGTACGAAGACTTCCTGGCCACAGGCCACCCGCAACGCGCCGATATTTTTGACTATGACGAGAACTCGGTTGCCGAGCTCTTTTATACCAGTGGCAGCACCGGAACGCCAAAAGGCGTGATGCTGAGTCATCGGAGCCTGTACGTACATGCGCTCGACGTGGCGACCATGTACGAGCAGCATCATGACGTCGTCGACTTACACACCATTCCACTCTTCCACGCCAATGGCTGGGGCCGCCCGCAAAGCAGCACGCTGTTAGGCGTCAAGCAAGTGATGGTGCGCCGCTTCGAGCCTGCTTTTGTCTTGAGCATGGTGCAGGAACATCGCGCTACTTACATGAGCTTGGTGCCCACCATGGCGAACTCGCTAATCAATTTCCCCGGCGTCAAGGACTACGATCTGAGTAGCCTGAAACAGATCATGCTCGGCGGCGCTGCCTCTTCCCCGGAGTTAATCGACCGTCTGGAGATCGCCATGGGCTGCGAATGCGTGGCGGGTTACGGACTTACTGAAACCTGCCCCGTGCTGAGTAGCTCCCGCCGCAAAGATGGCGTCGACTACGCGAACCGCGAGGACCGCCTGCGCCGCCAGGCCATGGCCGGCTGGGCTGTTCCGGGCGTTGAGGTGCGCGTTGTCGATCCGGAGATGCGCGATGTGCCCAAGGATATGCAGGCCATCGGCGAAGTGATTGCCCGCGGCGACCATATCATGGAGGGTTACTACCGCGAAAGCGAGGCCACCAAAGCCGTCATCGAACATGGCTGGCTACATACCGGCGACATGGCGATCTGGGATGAGCACAGTTACATCCACATCGTCGACCGCAAGAAAGAGATCATCATTTCGGGCGGCGAGAACATCTCGTCGATTGAAGTGGAGAAAGCCATCTTCTCGCACCCGGCCGTGTTCGAGTGCGCTGTCGTCGCGGCGCCCGACGAGCGCTGGGGCGAGGTGCCGGCCGCGATTGTGGTGTTAAAACCCGATATGACGCTCACCGCCGACGAGTTACTCGAGTATTTGAGCAGCCGCTTGGGTAAGTTCAAGATGCCGCGCATTGTCGAGTTCTCCACCGAGCCCTTAGTCAAGACCGGGACGGGCAAGATCAAGAAGATCCTACTGCGGGAGAAGTATTGGGCCGGCAAGGATAAGCGGGTGCAGGGTTAGTGTTCACGGTTCGTTTGCACTGCTCCCCCAGCGAGAAAGATAAACGCATTGAGGAGTTACACGAGGCCGGGACGCTTGGGATCCTCGAAGAAGACCCCTACTTAGTCGCCTGGTTCGACCATTGGGAAACGGCGGCCCGGTTCGGCGACGTCGAGATCGCCGACCAGCAGGACTGGAGTACGGCTTGGCAAGCAGTCTGGACCCCGCGCTTAGTGGGCGAGCACTTTTACTTGACGCCTTCCTGGATGGAAGCGGTCGCACCCGAGGGACGGATTCGGATTGAGTACCAGCCCGGTATGGCTTGCGGAACCGGCGAGCACCCGGGGACGCGCTTGGCCATGATGGGGCTCGAGACGGCGGTGCGTCCGGACGATACCGTGCTCGATGTGGGCTGCGGCTCCGGCATTCTGTGCCTCGCCGCCAATTTACTCGGCGCTCGGGCCATCGGCTGTGACATTGAAGCACCGGATATCGTGGTCGCCGACGAGCACATTGCAGCCGCGTACTTTGTCGGGTCAGCCGATGCGGTGCGTTCTCAGAGTGTCGACGTCATTACTGCCAATATCAACGCCGAAGTACTGGTGCAGTTAGCTCCGGAGTTACAGCGGGTGGCCCGACGGGCGATCGTGCTTTCGGGCTTTCGGCCGGAAAGCCTGGCGGAACTCGAAGCGGTGTTTGGCCTGGGGCAGCGACTGGGGCTTGAAGGCTGGTCTGCTTTGGTGGTCCCGGTCGTTTGATAATTGAAGCATGGGCAGATTTTACGAACGGGCGGCTTTGGTGGCGCAACGGCGGCAGTGGCAAACGGAAGGCAAACGCGTCGTGTTCACGAATGGCTGCTACGACATCCTGCATCCGGGGCATATCCGGTTGCTCGAAAGCGCCCGTTCCTTGGGCGATGTGCTGATTCTGGCGCTCAATACCGACGCCAGCGTCCAGCGCTTGAAAGGTCCGACGCGGCCGATAATCGCTGAGGCGCAGCGGGCCGGGATGGCGGCGGGGCTAGAAGCCGTAGACGCGGTTACGTTCTTCAATGAAGATACGCCTCGCGAACTAATCGCCGAGGTGCTGCCCGACTTCCTGGTGAAGGGTGCCGATTGGTCGCACTTTATCGCCGGCCGCGAAGAAGTGGAAGCGGCGGGCGGACAGGTGTTGGCTTTGCCGCTCGAAGCCGGTTACTCCACCACGAATCTGGTGGACTTAGTGAACGCACGCCCGGAATGACGCACCCCGCCGTCCGCGACTTACTACAATCCCTTGCGCGCCACCCGTCGTTCGAGGAAGTGGTGCGCCGCTACTTACACCAACCCGGGGCGAACGTCGAGTTAGACGGACTCACCCTTACCGCGAAGGCCCTCTACTTAGTGCACCTGTGGCAGGCCACAGGGCGGCAGTTACTAGTCGTAGTGGACGGTAACCAGCAGGCGGAGGCATTGTTCGACCCCTTGAAGACCTTCTTCGAGATGCTGGCTCCCGAGGGCGAGCCCTCGCCGCTGTTACTTCCAGCGTTCGACGTCTTACCGCACCAGGCGCTTTCGCCGCATAACGAAATCAGCGAACAGCGAGCGGTGGGCCTGTGGCGGCAAGCGAGCCAGCGGGTACCGATCGTGATTGCTCCGGCGGCGAGCGCCTTGTTCCGGGTGGCCGAAGCGGATGACTACCGGCAGTTGGCTTTGCACCTGAAGGTGGAGGATGAAGTCCCGATTGAGACTTTAGTGCAGCACTTACAGTCGATCGGCTATGAGCCGCGGGAGCCGGTGGAGATGGTGGGCGAATACTCGGTGCGCGGTGGCATCGTCGATATCTTCCCCCCGGAGGCCGGGCGTCCCATCCGGATCGAGTTCTTCGGCGATACGATCGACTCGCTGCGCCGTTTTGACATCGCCACGCAGCGCTCGGTGGCCAAGGTAGATAGCGTGTTAGTGCTGCCACTAGTCGAGTTTCCGCGTCCGGCAGAGATCGCCGCGCAAAGGGCGGGCTGGGAGTTCCGCCAAGCCTTGGAGCGCCCACGAACGCGAGCGTTGTTTCACTTACTGGCAAAGCCCTTAATCGTCTGGGATGAGCCTGAGCAAACCAAGGGCGCGGCGGAGCGCTATGCGAAGCGTTTGGCCGAAGACTCGGAGTTAGCCGAGGCCAACTTCTTCCAGTGGGGCGAGTTTCACGGCCAAGCCGAAGGGTTACCCCAACTTACCTTGCGCGAGTTAGGGCTCGGTTCCGGAGAAGACGCGGTGTCGATTGCCACGCGGCCGGCGATGACCTTCCGGGGTAACGTCACCCTGGCAATTAGCGAGGCCCGGAGTTTCTCGTTCGACGGCGGCCGGTCGATTTTCTTTGCGCCGGCTTCGGGCGAAGTGGAGCGTTTGGCGGATATCTTCAAACAATACGAACTCCCTTATCAGTTTGGCATTGTAGCGAACGAAACGACGCCGGCGATGTTAGCCGACCGGGCTTACCAAGGCGAGATGGCCTCCACTTACTTAGTGAAGGGCGCGATTCGGCGGGGCGTCACGTTTATGGACGCGCAGTTAGCGCTGTACGGAATCGACGACGTGTTCGATTCGCGCGGCCAGGCCCCGGCCCCACAGATTCGGACCAATCTGGGCGCGTTTGCCATGGATGTGGCCGACTTGAAACCCGGCGATTACGTGGTGCATGTCACCCATGGCGTGGGTAAGTTCATCGGCGTAAAAGAAATCAAACAAGCCGACCAGCCGGGCGACTTTATGTTACTCGAGTACGCGGGCGAGGCCAGACTGTATGTGCCGCTAACCCGTCTCGACTTAATTTCGAAATACCGGGGCGCGGGCGACAGTGCGCCGCCGCTTGACCGCATGGGCGGCATCACGTGGACCAAAACCAAGGCGCGGGTGAAGGCGCGCATGGTGGACATGGCCGATGAGTTACTGAAGCTATATGCGGCCCGGAAAATGGCCGGTGGCTTTTCGTTCTCGGCCGATTCCAATTGGCAGCGGGAGTTTGAAGAGTCGTTTGAATACACGGCGACGAAGGACCAACTCACCGCGGTCCGCGACATTAAGCGCGACATGGAAGGCCATCAGCCGATGGACCGCCTGCTGTGCGGCGACGTGGGCTTCGGCAAAACCGAAGTGGCGATGCGCGCGGCATTCAAGGCTTTGGGTGACGGCAAACAGGTGGCCCTGCTGGCACCGACGACCGTACTCGCGTTTCAGCATTTCGAGAGCTTCAAGAGACGTTTCGCCGCGTTTCCCGCCCGAATTGAGCACTTATCGCGCTTCCGCTCCGCGAAGGAAACTAAAGGGGTGCTCGAGGAATTGGAAGCCGGGAAAGTCGACATCGTTATCGGCACGCAGCGCATTCTATCGAAAGATGTAAAATTCGCCGACCTGGGCTTACTCATCGTCGACGAGGAGCAGCGCTTCGGCGTCCGCCACAAAGAGGCCTTGAAACAGATCCGGCACAATGTCGATGTGCTCGCGATGAGCGCGACGCCGATTCCGCGGACGCTGCATATGTCGCTGTTGGGCATTCGCGATATGTCGGTGATCGAAACGCCGCCTAAAGATCGTTTGGCGATCCACACCGTGGTGACCCACTTTGATTTAAAGCGAATCAAAGAAGGTATCGAACTCGAGGTACTACGCGGCGGGCAAGTCTACTTCATCCACAATCGCGTGGATACCATTTTTATGCGGGCGGCCTCCATTCAAGAGTTACTCCCCAATGCGAGAATTGGCGTGGGGCACGGCCAGATGGGCGACGCCGAACTGGAGCGCGTGCTGCTGGGTTTCATGAAACACGAGTATGACGTGTTCGTGTGTACCACCATTGCGGAGAATGGTTTAGATATTCCGCTGGCGAATACGATCTTTATCGAAAACGCCGAGCGCTACGGACTTTCTGAGCTCTACCAGTTACGCGGCCGCGTCGGCCGATCGAATCGGCGGGCCTATGCGCACTTACTCGTGCCCGCCGATACCGAACTCACCGAGGTGGCCCGCAAGCGGCTAGCGGCGCTGAAAGAATTCAGCGACTTGGGCGCGGGCTTTAAGATTGCCGCGCTCGACCTGGAACTGCGCGGCGCCGGCAACTTACTCGGCGGCGAGCAACACGGGCAGATAGCCGCCGTGGGCTTTGATACCTATTTACGACTGCTCGAAGAGAGCGTGCAGGAATTGAAGGGCGAAGAAGTGCCGCTCGAAATCCATTCCACTTTAAACCTGGGAATCGATGTGCGGATTCCGGCAGATTACATTTCGGACGAGAATCAGCGGTTGCGGGCTTACAAGAAGATTGCCGATGTGAAGGACCCGGCGTTGGGAGAAAAACTGATCTCCGAATTGGCCGATCGCTACGGGCCGACGCCGCCCGGCTTGACCACTCTAGTGGAGTTTGCGTTATTGAAGGCGCTAGCGCAGCGGATCGGCGTGGAGGCGGTGGACCGGCGGCATGGTTTCTTCAACATCAAGTTACATGAGCGGGCCTCGATTGATCCCATGCGCCTGATGGAGTATGTGAAACAGACGCCTCAGGCACAGTTTACGCCGGCCGGCGTGTTGCGGATTGTCGCGCCGGCATTTTCGATGCCGGGCGAGTTACTGGCTTACTTGAAGCGCCAGTTGGAAGGGATTCGTTAGCGACGAACGTCGCCGAGGTCCGGATTGGGCAGCATCACTTCTCGAATTTGCGCTTCGAGGTCGTGCGCCGCTTCGATGAACTGGCGCAGGGTGCGGACGGTAGGTCCGTAAGTGTCAAACTCCTCGGGCGTAAGTCCAAATTCGGTGTTGGCTTTCACAAAGTCCGGAAACTGGTTCAGCGCGGCCAGAATCTTCGGGTCCACTGGGCGGTCGATGCGGTCTTCGACTGTCACTTGGCTCGCGTTGAAACGCCTCTGCCATTTGGATGGTGGCGAGACGACGACGTGGCCGCCGATGAACTCGCTCCAGTGCAGATGATTGCGGTAGGCGGCGGCCAGGAGCCGAATGCGGTAACCGCGTTGCTGATAAATCCGGTAGGTCTTCTTGAACACTGCGACGCCGGCCCAATCGAGGTAGCCGGGGTCCACGGTGCGGTTCTGCTTTTCGGCTTGCAATTTCAGCCAATCATCCAGCCGGCCCACCATGATGGTGCAGACGGGGCCCATAGTGCCGATTTCTAGCCCTTCGCGTTCGCGCCGCGCAAGCCCGCGTTCGACGGCTTCCGCCACGGCGACGCTTTGGGGCAGCGTGAACGACACCGTGGCGTTCAGGCTGATGCCGCGGTAAGTGAGTTCTTCAAAAGCCGCCAAGCCCGCACTTGTCACCGGCACTTTCACGATCATGTTTGGCGCCAGTTGGCTGAAGCGCGTGGCCTGGGCGATCAGCGCGGCGGTGTTGCGGTAAAGGATCGGGTCCGTTTGGATGGAGAGGC
>JBBQQS010000215.1:0-8565 GCA_038215525.1 Bryobacterales bacterium | reverse complement strand
CACGGTGAAGGTGGACGTGGATGCCAAGGCCGTGGTTGGCAAGCGCGACATTTCCGTGCGCCGTATCGCTTTGCCGACGACGATCGCTGTCTACACTACGGTCGACTATGTCAAGACCCCGGCTAGTGCCTTGGCCCGCCTGGGCGGCACCACTCATCCGAAGGGTTACTTTCAGTTCGAGGCCATTGGTTGGTCAAACGGCTTGGACGGTAAGCCGGAGACGGGCGACGATGTGAACTTGGGTCCCCTAGCGGCTAAATGGTCGATGGAGGAGTTCACTTCGCACTACGGTGACGACGACAAGGAATATGTCGGTTCATTAGGCGCTGAAGGTCTCTTTACGCCGAGCATTGAAGGGCCGAATGAGAAGCGGAAATTTGGGACGAATAACTACGGCGACGTCTGGGTAGTCGCCACTTACACGCCTCCCGGGTCGGATAAGCCGCTGGTGGCGAAGACTTATTTTCTTGTGACGGTGCCAGCTTATATGCGCTGGGATCAGCCTGAGGTGGCCCAATAATGACGAGTGCCGTAACGCCGCTTTCGCTGGCGGAATTTCATCAATTTCAGACGGGCGAAGTGAATTTCGTCTACTTAGTGCCCAGCGGTGGCGTGTTCGCCATTAGCCCCGCCGCGCGTCAGGCGATCGACTTACTCCGCGAACAACCCCTTCCCGCGGATGAGCTATTGACCGCTTTATCCGGCAAGGGGCATACTCCCGCTGAGGCGCAGGAAGCGATCACGGACCTATTTGAGGCCCGGGCCATCCGCGATCCCCGTGGCCATCAGGAAACGCCGCAGGAGCCAGTCGAGAACTTCCCCCTGCAATCGCTGGTGATGAACCTCACCAACCAGTGCAACCTTTCGTGCCAGTATTGCTACGAATTTGGCGAAGACAAAGTGGCAACGCCGGAAGGCAAGCCCAAGTTCATGAGCGAAGAGGTCGCCAAGGCTTCGGTAGACCACTTACTGCTCTCCTCGCAAGGCCGCCGCGCCATTCATATTACTTTCTTCGGCGGCGAAACGCTGATGAACTTCCCGATGCTCAAGTGGGTGGTCGGCTATGCCACGGAAAAGGCGGCCGAAGCCGGGCAGTATATTGATTTTTCGCTGACGACTAACGGCACTTTGCTGAGCCCCGAAATTATCGACTTTCTCGTCGAGCACTCCATCGGAGTTACCGTCTCGATGGACGGGCCGAAGGAGATGCACGATAAGCTGCGCGTTTATTCGAACGGCAAGGGCAGTTACGATATCCTGGCGCCGAAGGTGAAGCAGCTAATTCAAAAGCACTCGACGCGGCCCATTGCCGCGCGGGTCACCTTAACCCAGCAAGTGATCAGCGTCAAAGAGATCTTCCATCACCTGAAGAATGAGTTTGGCTTCGCCGAAGTGGGCTTCGCGCCGGTAACCGCGGCGCCGGACCGCCTGTATACTATCGGCACTAACAACATGGACCGCATCTTCGCGGAATTCAAAGAGCTGGCCGCCGAGTATCGTGACCATGCTATCTCCGGCCGCATGCACGGCTTCTCCAATGTCTCCGATACGCTGGCCGAAATCCACGCCGGCATCAACAAGTCGCACCCCTGCGGCGCGGGCTTGGGCCTGGTGGGCGTGGGCCCTTCGGGCGACATCGCCCCCTGCCATCGCTTCGTCGACAGCGACGAACACGCGCTCGGCAGCGTCCTCGATGGCGGCATGGACAAGGCCAAGCAGAAGGCCTTCCTCGACAAAGGCCACATTGGCGCCAAGTTCGACTGCCACAGCTGTTTCGCGCGCCCCTTGTGCGCCGGCGGCTGCCATCACGAAGCTTTTGTCCGTTACGGTGACACCGGTCACCCCAACCTGCACTTCTGCGATTGGATTCGTGGCTGGACCGATCTTTGCCTCAACATCTATGGCGAGATCGCCGTCAAGAACCCATCGTTTCTCGACCATTTCGACTCTAGGAAACCTCTCCAATGAAGCACCTGAAAGCGATCAATAAAAAAGCCCTTCGCATCGAACAACATGTTGCCGCGGCTCACGGCGATATCCATGCTCTGCAACAGCCAGGCGGCCCATCGCCCGCGGCCAAGCCGCATTATCCGGTGGGTTGCTCCATCGTCTTCTCGCCCGGTTGGGAAGTCGATTCCGCCGGCGGTACGGCCGGCCTCTGCCAGCCCGCTGAACGTGATCTCTACGATTGCTACGTTACTTGCTTCTGGCCCGCGCAAGTGCCGGACCATTACAACAACTACCCCGACTGGACCTCCAAGTGCGCGAGCGCCACGAAGGATTGGCGCAACATCGACCTCGTTTTCCCATAAACCGGCTCCCATAAACCACCACATGCAAGCACTCACCCTACTCCTCACCCTCGCGGCCGACCCCACCCTGCTCTACGTGGGCGGTTGGCCGCGCGATCTCATCGTCATCGATGAGGCCAAGATCGAGGTCGTCGACCACATCAAGCTGCAGACCGACGTGGCGCGCTCGCTTTGGCTCACCAGCGACAAGAAGAAGCTGATCGCCGCTACGGTGCGGGACTCCGGGATTGAGACCGTCGACCTCGCCACGCGCAAAGTGGTGGATTCGTTCAGCCTCGGTACCGCCAACAAGAAGGTCCGCTTGGGCGGCGGCGCGCTCGACCCCACCGATAAGTTGCTCTATCTCTCCGTCACCATGGCCGAGAAGAAGATTGATCGCTGGGAGGTGGACAAGCCCAAGTTCGCCGTCGTCAGCCTCGCCGAGAAGAAGATCGTCCGCACGGTGGAGATGCCCAAAGAAGCGGCGTCCTTTGGCGGCCGTGGCCAAATGAGGATTTCGCCGGACGGTAAGTACCTGTGGACCTTCCGCGATAACATCTACATCTTCGACACCACTGACTTCAAGCTGGTGGAGACGATCGAACTCGCACGGCCCACTTTCCCCGGCATGGAGTCGATCTTCCTTTCGCCGGCGGACGATCCGCATGATACGCCCGGCATGATGACTGCCATCTTCAACAGCTCCGACCCGGTGGTGCACAAACGAATGTGGGGCATCGCGCGCATCGATTTGAACACGCGTAAGATCGACTTCACGCCGGTAGGCCCCGCCGTACAGGGCATGATGGGCTTGCGTCTCTCGCCGGATCGCAAGACCGGCTACACGGTCACTATCTCGGGCGAACACGGCGACCGGCTGACTGAGTTCGTCATCATCGACATGGTGAACCCGAAGATCGTCAAGCGCGCCGCCTTCGCCGGCCGCACTCGCTTCACGCTCGGGCTGACTACGGACGGCAAGAACATCATCATCTACGGCGCTGGCAATACGGTAGAGATGTACGATTCGAAGACGTTGCAACTCGTGAAAGACCTGGACGTCGCCGCCGACATGACTACGCCCTTGGTCGCCGTCATAAACTAACTCTTGTGGGACAGGCCTCCTGGCCTGTCCACAAAGTCTCCCGATGCTCCGTGAATACCGGCGTGTTCTCCCCTATCTCGTTCCCCACCGTCTGGCCCTAGCCTATATCGTCATCCTGAGTCTCTTCTCCACCGCCGCCGGCTTGCTGGTTCCGCTCTTAAACCAACGCATCATCGACGACGGCCTGCTGGCGCGCGACATGAATGCCCTCTTCCGTGCCGCGGGTTGGATGGGCGTGCTGACCGTGGTGGGCTTTGTCCTCAATATCGCCTCAAGTTACGCCTACGTGCGAGTGTCGGCGGCGGTGCTGTTTGCCATGCGGCTCGACATGTACCGGCACTTACAACAGATATCGCCGCGCCATCACGCCAAAACGCGGCTAGGCGATTTTGTTTCGCGCCTTTCGAACGATGTGGCTGAGGTACAGCGAGTAACGGCCGACACGCTGCTGGCTTTACTGGCCAACTTACTCTTTCTCGTGGGGGCCACGGTGCTGATGCTGCGGATCAGCCCGGTGCTGTTCCTGGTGAGTATCGCCGTATTGCCGTTGACTTTGTGGCTGGTGCGGAAGGTGCAGCATCGGCTGGCGGCGCATGTGAAGGTGCTGCGGGAGCGCAGCGCGTCCATCGGCAGCTTCCTGATTGAGTCTCTCACGGGGCTGCGCTTGGCGGTGCTGAGCAATGCGCAGGAGCGCGAAGTGGACCGCTTCCGTGGCGAAAACCAAAGCTTCGTGGACGCCCTGCTGAAGATGCAGCGGACGAACTTCATCGCCGGCGCGATTCCCGCGACCGCGGTGACACTATCGACAGCGGCGGTCTTTCTGATCGGCGGCCAGCAGGTGCTGGCGCATCAAATGACCCTGGGCGCGCTGATCGCGTTCCTGGCTTATCATGGACGGCTGCTGGGTCCGGTGCAAGGCTTGATGTCGTTGTACGGCGGCCTGGTGACTGGAGCCGTGTCTTTGCGCCGTGTCTTCGAGGTCTTCGAGATTCCGATCGAAGTGCGGAGCTCAACGAGCGAGTCGCGGACGATGGAAGGCTGCCTCGAATTCCGGGAAGTGCACTTCGAGAACGTCCTGCGCGGGGCCAGCTTCCGGCTCGAAGCGGGCCAAGTGTACACGTTGATCGGCGATAGCGGCGCGGGCAAGTCGACCATCGCGGACCTGATCGTGCGCCTCTTCGATACTACTGCGGGCCAGGTGCTGGTGGATGGCGCCGATGTGCGCGAATGGCCGCTTAACGCATTGCGCGACCAGATCGCCGTGGTGGAGCAGACGCCGATTCTCTTCCATGCCACCATCGCCGAAAACATCGCGTATGCACGGCCTACGGCGACGCAAGCCGAGATTGAACAAGCCGCACGCGACGCTGCGCTCACCTTGCCGTTGACCCAAAGCGCGGGCGAACGCGGCACGGCCCTATCCGCCGGCGAAAGGCAGCGGATCGCCATCGCCCGGGCCTTACTGCGCCGGCCTCGGGTGCTGATCTTAGATGAGCCCACTGCGGCCTTGGATGAGCGCACCGCCGACGAGGTGATGGCCACTCTGCAACGCGCCTTCATCGGCCGCACGGGACTCGTGATCACGCATCAGACGCGGCTGATCGTGGGCGAGGTGCTCGAACTGAAAGAAGGGCGGGTGCAATGCCGCCAGTCGGTGTAGCGATCATCGATAGCGGCGTGAATCCGCGCCATCCGCATGTCCACGGCGTGGTGGCAGGCAGATGCTTTGTGCCCGGTGAGCCACCCGGCCACTTCCTCGATTACCTCGGCCACGGCACCGCAGTGGCGGGGGCAATCTGCGAGAAGACACCGGAGTTGCGCCTCTACATCGCCAAGATCTTCCACCAGCAGTTGGTGACTTCGATCGAAGTCCTGCTGGCCGCCTTCGACTGGAGTCTCGAACAGCCGGTGGCCTTTGTGAACTTGTCACTCGGCACCGTCAACGAGGCCCACCGCGACGCTTTCCTGGAGCGGGTGACACTCGCGCAATCGCGCGGAATCCAGGTCATCTCCGCCGCCGGCCAGTTGCCGGGGACCTTGCCGGGGGTGATCGGCGTCAGTTGGGACGATACGATTCCGCGCGACACTTACAGCCCCACGTACGCCGCCTGCGGTTGGCCGCGCCCCATCCCGGGTCGTCCACCGAACCAGAATCTGCACGGTATCAGCTTTGCGGTGGCCAACGTCACTGGCTGCTTGGCGCGGGGGATGGTTACGAATCGCGGCTCCTAGCGGAAAGCAAAGACGGCTTCGGTGAGTAAGTCGAGTTCATCGCGGTCTTGCCTTCGGGAGTGCGCGCCCGGTTGGCACTAAACTTACCGCGCAGGGGCCACGTCCAACATCGGTCATCACTGGGGATTCCCCTACCTCGTACGGGCTGCCCGCGCCCTATCGTGGCGCGCTCGCCTTTCTCCCTTTATCGTCAAGTGCTACACGGATCAAGCGGGACAGCGCCGCTTCGTCGTAATGCCTCCTAATGGATAAGCGGAGGCGGCTAATCAGAGGCCCAGTTTGTAGGCTTCGCGTTTGGTGAGGCCGAAGCGTTGGGCAATGTGCTTGGCGGCAACGCTCGGAGATTCGCCGGCGGCGATCAACTGTTGGTAGTTGCGCTTCAGCTCATCGGCGGGCAGGGCGGGGATCGAACTTGGGTCGGCTTTGCCGATAAGGAGGGTGATCTCGCCGCGTTCGATGATGGTTTTGGCAAGCTCGGCGGGCGCTCCAGCGGCGAACTCTTCGTGGAGTTTGGTGAGTTCACGCGCCACGACAACGGGGCGGTGCGGCAGCAGTTCGGCGACATCGGCCAACGTTTCGCGGATGCGGTGCGGCGCTTCGTAGAAGACGAGCGTGACGTCGAGCGGAGCCAGCACTTCGAGCGCCCGGCGGCGCGCGGCGGTTTTGGCGGGCAGGAAGCCGCCGAAGTAGAAGGCATCCGTAGGCAAGCCGGAAGCGGAGAGGGCCGACGTGAGGGCCGAAGCACCAGGTAAGGGAACCACCGGAATGCCCCGCAGGCGGGCTTCGCGAACCAGGGGGAAGCCGGGATCGGAGATCAGGGGCGTGCCGGCGTCGGAGACTAAGGCGATGGATTCACCTTGGGTTAAGCGGTCCAGGAGAAAATCGAGTTTCTGGCGTTCATTGTGTTCGTGGAGGCTGGTAGTGGCCGTTTGGATGGCATAGTGTTGCAGGAGTTTGGCGGTTTGGCGAGTGTCTTCGCAAGCGATGACGTTTACGGCGGCGAGCACCTGAGCGGCCCGGTAGGTAAGGTCTCCAAGATGGCCAATCGGAGTGGCGACGATGTAGAGGATTCCGGGCATTTGCCGATGGTACCTTAAGGAAGGTGGACGAGTAAGTCAGGGGCGAAAGATTAAATTTGCCGTTTCGGAACTTTGTAATAAGATATGAAAGACGGAAGAAGACCTTACCTTTCAGCGGGTTGTCGAAGTTGGCCATACCCGGGGTAGACTAGGGAAGCGAGACGGAGTCGGGATTAACAATCAGATGGCGATAGAAAACATGTCGAGTCAGCCAACCTCGGAAGGGATGCCCCCCCATCCCGCCCCTGCTGGTCAGGTCCATTACACATGGGCGCCCGAAGGGAAACCCATCCAGATCCATTTGGATTTCGACGTCATCGATCGCTTGTCCCAAGAGGTCATGCGGGGTTTCGGCTCGGTGCCGAAGCGTGGCGCGGAAGTGGGTGGCTTGCTGCTGGGCGACCTGGAAACCAGCGGCCGCATCGCGATCGCCCACGTGCACGAGTTTGCGATGGTGCCGTGCGACTATCGCCGCGGACCGTCTTATCAACTGACCGAAGGCGACACGCGGTTATTCGCCGAAACCGTGGAAAAAGCCACCCAGAGTGCCCACGGCGGCTTGCGGCCGATTGGTTATTTCCGCAGCCATACCCGCGAGGGCATGGGGCTCACCGACGAAGATCTGCATCTCTTCTCGAATTACTTTCCCGATCCCACCAGCATCATGCTGTTGGTGCGCCCGTTTGCCACGAAGGTGAGCCAGGCTGGATTCTTCTTCGAGGAGAACGGGCAGATCCGCAGCGATGCCACTTATCTCGCGTTCCCGTTCCGGCGCCGAGAGTTGGGCGGCGGCGCGGTGGGAGACCATCCGCGAATGGCGGCGTCCCTGGAGATGCCGGCCGCGGCTCCGGCCTTCGCCTTCAACGCGTCCGAACCCATTGCACCGCCCAAAGGCCCGATTCCGATTCGGGAAGCAAAGCTGGAACCGGCCCCCATGCCGGAAACGGATCGCGGTCCGCTGAATGTGACGGAGAACCGGCGCCTTTTCGGCAATCGAGATGACGCGCCCGCTTCCTTTAACCCCGCTTTTGACGTCACCGCCTCCTCCCGCCGCGACATGCCACTCACGGATGAGCCGGATTACTCGACCGACGCGTCGCAGAAGCTCAGAAAGAGCTGGGTATGGCTGCCGGTTTCGTCCATCTTCTTGTTGCTGGGCGTGCTCGTCGGGTTCCTGATCGCCGTGACGATCCGGAAGCCAAGTGCCGCCGTCCCCCTCGCTGCCTACGGGCTCTCCTTAGCCGTCCAACAGCAAGACCCTGCTTCCATCCACGTCACCTGGGACCGGGCGGCGGTGCCGGTGGCGATTGCCACTCGCGGCGTCCTCCACATCCAGGACGGTGACTTCTACAAGCCGGTGGAACTTACGCCCGCCGAGTTGCAAACGGGCAGCGTCATCATCCGCAACGTGCGCAACAATGTGACCTTGAAGCTCGAAGTGTTCATGCTCGACCGGAATAGCCTCACCGAGGTCCGGGTCGTCAAAAGCTTCAATTCCCGTTAGCGTCCCATCACAGCCTATCCAATTTCCGTCTAAGTCAAAATAAAACAAAGACTTCTCCCATCCGTTAACCCTTCCCAGCGACCCGATTTTTGCGGCCACATGCCAAAATGGAGTCATGCCAACCCTAACCCGGGTGATGGAACCCTCCATTCCAAACCTCAGCTGAATAGAATCAACAACTCCCGGCTTCGTTTCGTCAATTCGCCCTACCGTGCTAAGCTAACGGGTGCCCCGGCGATCTCGCGGCTTTCGCGAGGATGCTTTTTTTAGGACCTACCCACCACAAACGCCTCAATGAGGTGATCGCCCTCCTGTTTCTTGCAGCAGGGCTGTACGTTTTCCTCAGTCTGATCT